>JADGBM010000036.1 GCA_015231515.1 Desulfobulbaceae bacterium | reverse complement strand
TTTAGATTATCACAAAGCTCAGGAAAGAGTGCCCCTGGGACAAAAAACAAACCCCACAGACCTTTAAATCCTATTTGATTGAAGAGGCCTATGAACTTCTTGAGGCCGTTGACAAGGAAACTCCCCAGGCCATAAAGGAAGAGCTTGGCGACATGTTTTTTCAAATCATTTTCCTTGCCAACCTGTATCAGGAAAAAGGCCTGTTCACCTTGGCTGAGGTTCTGGAAGGCATTACCACAAAAATGGTAACCAGACATCCACACGTCTTTGATAATGAAACTGTAAGTTCTGAACAGGATCAACGCCAAAAATGGAACCAGCTTAAATCCCAGGAAAAAGATGCGTGCAGCTTGGCCGACCTGCTGGCCAATGTTCCCAGAAACCTTCCTGGGTTGCGCCGAGCGCAGCGGGTCTCCGAGCGAGCAGCCAACAACGGCTTTGAATGGCAAAATATTCAAGGTGCTCTTACAAAGCTCGACGAAGAGGTCGATGAAATAAAAGAGGCTGTTAAATCCGGCAATAAAACAGCGATCTCAGAAGAGATCGGCGATGCACTTTTTGTCCTGGTTAATATTGGTCGTCTCACACAGCTCAATGCCGAAGAGGCATTACATGGCGCCACTGATAAATTTATTCACCGCTTCTCATTACTTGAGGAAAAGGCAGTGCAGCAGGATAAAAAAATCGCTGATTTCACCTACGATCAATTGCTTGCACTCTGGGCCGAAGTTAAAAAAATGAATTGACAGAAAAAGCCGGAGTATGGTATCAAGGTCGATTGTTTTTCAATCGCTCACCGACGGATTTATTTTCATATTTATTTTGAAGTACATTCCACAAGTAAGCATACGTTTCCACAACCTTCTTGCTCTCAGCAGGAAATCACGAGGGCCTTTAGATGCAGAATGCATCTCAATGTCCAAAAGGAGGAATCATGCGCAGGTATGAAACTATTTATATCATCCGCCCCAATGTAAGTGAGGATGATATGACAGCCATTATCGATCGGACTAATGAAGTCATCGAAAAATTCGACGGTAAAATTGTCCAGCTTGACCGCTGGGGGATCAAAAAGCTCGCCTATTTAATTCAAAAACAGACACAGGGCTATTACATTTACTGTGAATACGCAGGAGCATCTGAAGCTGTTGATGAAATCGAACGACTTTTCCGAATTGATGATAAGGTTCTTAAGTACATGACCATCAAGACCCAGGAAGAGTTCAGCGATGACTACAATCCGCGCCCGGTGAGAGAATCAAAATCTCATCATTCTGATGATGACGATGACGTCATTGTCGATGATGACGATGATGACGACGATTAAACCTTATTGACGTATAGACAGAGAGTATATCACGCTCTTTCCACATAGGAGATTAACATGAGACCATCAAGGCCTTCACAACCAAGACGAAAAAAAACCTTTATACGCAAACGTGTGTGTCGTTTTTGCGCCGACAAAAGCCTTGCCATTGATTATAAAGAAGTAAAAACATTGACAAGCTTCTTAACGGAACAGGGTAAAATTGTACCAAGTCGTATTTTTGGGAACTGCGCTAAACATCAGCGACAGGTTACTGAAGCGATTAAACGAGCCAGACAGATCGCGCTTATACCATACAGTGGTGTAATACCTCGACCACCACGCGCACCTCGCGCATAGTTTTTTTGAGGGGGGCACTGAAAGTCAAAGGCATGAATTTTAACGGGCAGTATTTGAAATCGGTTTTGGCTACCACAGCTATTTTCGCCTTACCGACAATTTCAGGCGGAGTTGCACTGCTTTATTTTCTAACACCGTTGCCTTTGGTTTTTTTGCCGATTTACCTCGGGTTTGAAAAGGGTTTCAAAATAATACTGCACTCCATACTGCTTTCCGGAGTGATAGCATTAGCATTCGGTTCCTTATCGGTTCTCTTTTTTTCTTTAACACTGCTGCCCGTCGGCTTTGTTTTAGCCAGAAGCATAAATCGTAAGGAATCACTGCAACTGTCAGCACTCTATGGCGCTCTGGCCTTGGCAACCATATGGTTTTTAACTTGGCTTTTGCTAAGTGCCTCCAGCCAGTCAAATATCTATGTTGATGTTTTAAAAAGTATTGATACGAGCCTGGAGGAAGCATATACAGTTTATAGACAATCCTCTGAGATCTCGGCAGATATTAAGGTTGAGCTACAGGCAATATTCACACGAGTGCGGGAACTGATACCGGTCATTTTCCCCGGTATCCTTGCAGTTATTGTCTTTGGTACTGTTTTTATCAACATGACCTTGGCCAACGGCTTATTGACAAGCAGAAACTGCCCGAGCTGGCCGAGTTTTCGCCATTTCAAGCTGCCAGATCATTTTGTTTGGCCAGTCATACTGGGAGGAGTACTGTTATTTACCTCTACAGGTTGGCTTAAAGCTGCCGGGTTAAACCTGCTTTTAGTATTTGGCTCCCTGTTTTTTATCCAGGGACTTTCGGTACTGATCACTTTTTTCTCAAAATGGTCGGTACCCAAATTAGTACGGATTTTAATACTGTTTTTTTTGATTATTCAGGCCTACGGTTTTCTGCTCTTGGCATTACTTGGCATAGCCGAGATCTGGGCTAATTTCAGAAAACCAGTAGATGAAATCAATAATAAATAACCACAAACCATTTATAACCGTTAACGAAGGCATCAGACAGCTTAGAGTATAAGCTAGTATTCGTTAGAAAAAAATAATGAGGCTGAACATGGAGTTAATTTTAAAGGAAACTATCGACAACTTGGGTTTGGAAGGCGATATTGTCAAGGTTAAACCAGGATATGGTCGCAATTTTCTCATCCCCAACAGCATGGCTGTTCTGGTAAGCAAAGCATCATTGGCTCAGCTTGAAGCGCAAAAGGAGGCGATTGAAACACGCCGCCTTCAGGCAACAAACGCTGCCGAAGCTATGACCAAGCAACTTGCTGGTGCAACCATTACTATTGAGAAAAGGGTCGGCGAAGAAGACAAGCTGTATGGCTCTGTTACAACAGCAGAAATCGCAGAAAAGCTTGCCGAAGTCGGTATCGAGATTGACAAAAGAAAAATTGTTCTCGATGAGCCAATTAAAACTCTTGGCGTAAAGACACTTTCTGTTAAAGTAGGCTATCAAGCAACAGCTGAATTAAAAATCGAGATTCGTCCTCTTTTAACAGAAGAGTAAAAATCCTCTTTTTATAATCTCGAAGTACTCGCTCGAGCTGGCCAATGGCAGTACGGCGACAACGCATTGTTGTCGCTGTACCGCACTATCATAAGTATGTTGTTAATACAGATCCGAAATCGGACCTCCGTAATCCGACATGGAAACTCCATCACCACATCGCCTGCCGCCCCAGAATATTGAAGCCGAGCAGTGCCTGCTTGGATCCATTTTACTGCGTCAAGGTGCCATTGATAAAATAGCCCACATCATCTTCACAACAGATTTCTACAAACCCTCCCACCAAGCTATTTTCAATGCAATGCTTAATCTTTTTGAAAAGACGGAGCCCATCGACATTGTAACTGTTTCCAATAAATTAAAAGATTCTCATCAACTCGACACAATTGGCGGCCCCACCTACCTTGCCACGCTCACAGATATTGTTCCAGTATCTGCCAACATTGTGTATTACGCAAAAATTGTTCGCGATAAAAGTATCCTCAGGCAATTGATTAACACATCGTCAGAGATTGCCGGCCGCTGCTACGAAGAGCAGGATGACATCGAAGCCCTGCTTGACAGTGTTGAGCAAACTGTCTTTGATATCTCCAGCGCCAAAAGTAATCAGTCATATTTTGCCATGAGTGAGATTGTCACTGATGCTTTCAAACAGATCGAATCCCTGGCCGAACGTAAGGAGCTAATCACTGGAGTGCCTTCAGGATACGATGAGTTTGACAAGAAAACTGCCGGTCTGCAACCTTCAGATCTTATTATCATCGCTGGTCGCCCGAGTATGGGTAAAACTGCCTTTGCAATGAACCTTGTTCAAAATGCCGCTTTACTTTCCAAAACACCGGCAGCTGTTTTCAGTCTTGAGATGTCAAAAGAGCAATTAGCCATTCGTATGCTTTGCTCTATCAGTCGTGTCGACTCCAGCAGAATGCGTACCGGACACCTGCATGATCAGGATTGGCCTAAACTTGTGCGCTCAACAGGCATGCTCGCCAAAGCCCCAATTTTCATTGACGACACGCCGGCCATTTCCGTCCTTGAAATGCGCGCTAAAACTCGACGTTTAAAAATGGAGCATAATATCGGCATGGTTGTTGTCGACTATTTGCAGCTCATGCGCGGCAGGGGTCGAATAGAGAGCAGGGAGCAGGAGATCAGTGAAATCTCCCGTTCCTTAAAGGCCATGGCCAAAGAGCTTCACATCCCCGTAATAGCCCTGTCTCAGCTGAATCGAAGCCTGGAAAACAGAACTGACAAGCGCCCACAACTTTCCGACCTGCGAGAGTCCGGCGCGATTGAGCAGGACGCAGATGTTATTTGCTTCATTTATCGCGATCAAGTATATAATAAGGCGCCCGACAACCCGAATCAGGGCATTGCTGAAATCATTATTGGTAAGCAGCGAAACGGCCCTACTGGTACTGTCAAACTTGCCTTTCTTGATTACATTACCACATTTGAAAACCTGGCACGGCAAGACATGCCCGCTTCAGAGTAATTAGATCCATCCACAAACAGAACCGATCAACACCTGTTATGGGTATTGACAAAAAGTGAAACCAACGAACAATGACACACGAAAATACAGTATATAATTTTGCCGATATTGAAAAAAAGTGGCAGGAAAAATGGCTCTCACAGGGCACTTTTACGGTAGGCGTTGATAGCGATCGCCCGAAATACTACCTGCTTGAGATGTTCCCCTACCCCTCCGGCAGAATTCACATGGGGCATGTCCGCAATTACACCATTGGCGATGTGATTGCCCGATACAAAAGGATGAAAGGCTTTAATGTTCTTCATCCCATGGGCTGGGATGCTTTTGGACTGCCGGCTGAAAATGCCGCAATTAAAAACAATACGCATCCTGCCAAATGGACCCATGAAAATATCGATTACATGAAAACACAGTTGCAACGCATGGGATTCAGTTACGACTGGAACCGTGAACTTGCTACCTGTAATGCCGACTATTATCGATGGGAACAAAAGTTTTTTATTGAACTGTACAACAAGGGCCTGATCTACCGAAAAAACACCACCGTTAACTGGTGTGAAGACTGTCAGACCGTATTAGCCAATGAACAGGTCATTGAGGGCGAGTGCTGGCGCTGTGACAACAAGGTAACTCCCCGCCAGATGTTCGGCTGGTTTTTTAAGATTACCGATTACGCAGATGAACTGCTCACTGAGCTGGATTCCCTGTCGGGCTGGCCAGACAAGGTCTTGACCATGCAGCGTCACTGGATCGGCAAAAGTGTCGGCGCCCAAATCAACTTTCCTATAGAAGATAAAGATGAGCAGCTTACTATTTTCACCACTCGGCCAGACACAATTTATGGCGCAACATTCATGTCTATTGCCCCTGAGCACCCTTTATTGAATGATCTTTGCAAAGGAACAGGACAGGAAGAGCTGGTGGCAGCCTTTATCACAAAGACCACCAACGAAAAACAACGTGCCCGCCATGGCGACGAGCTTGAAAAGGAAGGCGTCTTTACCGGCAGCTATTGTATCAATCCCTTCACACAAGAACGCCTGCCTATTTACGCTGCTAACTTTGTGCTTATGGAATACGGCACAGGTGCTGTCATGGCTGTACCAGCACATGATCAGCGTGACTATGAATTCGCCCTTAAATATGATATCCCGATAAAAACTGTTATCCAACCTCAAGATGGCGGTATTCCTGAAGCTCAGGCATATGAGGGTGCAGGAATTCTGGTTGACTCTGGAAATTTCACCGGACTTGCAAGCGATAAGGCCAAAGAGGCTATCACTGAATTTGCTGCTGCAAACGGTTTCGGCAAACAGCAGACAACCTTTCGCCTCCGGGACTGGGGTATTTCCAGACAGCGTTATTGGGGGGCTCCTATCCCGATGATCAACTGCCAAACCTGTGGAACACAGCCAGTGCCAGAGACGGAACTGCCTGTTCGTCTGCCAACAGAAGTTACTTTCGATAAATCCGGCAAGTCTCCACTACACACCCTGGAAAGTTTCTACAAAACCACCTGTCCCCAATGCGGCTCTATAGCCAAACGTGAGACTGATACCATGGACACCTTTGTCGAGTCGTCGTGGTACTATGCGCGCTACACCTGCCCTCAGTATACAGAAGACATGGTTGACAAAGATGCCGCTAGTTACTGGCTTCCGGTTGATCAATATATTGGTGGGGTAGAGCACGCAATTTTACATCTCTTATATTCCCGATTTTTCACCAAGGCAATGCGAGACCTTGGCTACCTTACCATTGACGAACCATTTAAAAACCTGCTCACCCAGGGCATGGTCATTAAAGATGGTACGAAAATGTCGAAATCCAAAGGCAATGTCGTTGATCCAAATACCCTTATTGCCGAATATGGTGCAGACACTGTGCGGCTTTTCAGCTTGTTTGCAGCCCCACCGCAAAGAGACCTTGAGTGGAGCGACAAAGGAGTTGAAGGTGCCTCACGCTTCCTATTAAAGGTTTTCAGGTTTATTAGCGCTCATAGTGATCTATTTGCAGATGAATCCGCAATTCCGGCGGAGATGAATTCGTCCAGTAGAGCCGTACTCCGCAAGACCCACCAGACCATACAAAAATTCAGCACCGACATTGAACAGAATTTTCATTTCAATACCTGTATCAGTGCTGTTATGGAGTTGACAAACGTCTTAACCGCCACAGCCAGTACTGACAGTAAAGATAGCATCGAACCATCAATAATTCGCTTTGCCATCAAAACAATCCTGAAACTTCTCTACCCTATGGTTCCACATTTTTGCGCCGAATTATGGGAGATGACCGGCAGCACCGAACAGCTTGATGAATCGGCCTGGCCTGATTTTGATGCTGATGCAGCTAAAGAAGAAGAGTTAACCATCGTTGTCCAGATACAGGGAAAAGTTAGAAGCCGTCTACAGGTTGCGCCCGGAACCGACGATGACACCCTGAAAGAGATGGCCCTGAGTGATGCCAATGTTAAAAAATTTCTCGGTGATTCTCCTGTTAGAAAAATCATCGTTGTCAAAAATAAACTTCTTAATATAGTAGTATAGATTTTTGAAGTCAGATATCGGAGTCGAAATCCGTTAACAAAAAACATAAGGAGTTTTTGGTGCGAATCGACAAGCTTGCTGCAACCATATTTATCGTGGCCATCACTATCACCTCATGTGGGTATTACAATCCGTATGTTGTGAGTAGTAACTCCAAACCCATCACCCTGCATCGATCCATGTGGGCAAACCAGACCAATGAACTCGGACTGGAAACAACCTTTTACAACTCACTGTCTGACTGGCTTCGAAAAACTAAGCTGATTACTTTGACAGAAAATGTAACTGATGCCGAATTTATACTAACCGGCAAGATCAACTCCGTTGACTACCCGGAGATATCCTATAGTTCCAATAATATTGCCAATGAACTCAGGGCAAATTTGACCGTTACCTTCTCTATAAAGGAGCAGGCTACCGGTAAGACAGTCTGGGAGAAATCGGGATACACCCTTCAGGAAACGCTCTCAAAGGTTAGTGACCCCACTCAGCTCCTGGCGTCCAAAAAAGTTGCCCTTGCCGAAATATCCGACAATCTTGCTGAAGAGATCTATCTTTACATTATAAATTCAATCATGCGCCCGGATGGAAATATGGAGCTGGAGATGCAGATGAATACAGAAATTAAATAAGTAGCCCTTTAGCTTTTAGCCTTTAGCTTTTAGCCTTTAACATACCTAATCATAACTAGCGGAGAATCAATAATGCCTTCACGCCGAGAACTTGCAAACGCAATACGTGCACTGAGTATGGATGCTATCCAAAAAGCCAAATCCGGACATCCTGGTGCGCCAATGGGGATGGCTGACATAGCCGAAGTTTTATGGAATGACTTTATGCAGCACAATCCTGCCAACCCCAAATGGCCTAATCGTGACCGTTTCGTGCTTTCTAATGGACATGGCTCGATGCTGATCTACTCATTGCTGCATCTCACAGGCTACGATCTTGACATTAACGAGATTAAAAACTTCCGCCAGCTTCACTCAAAAACCCCTGGTCATCCGGAGTATGGATATGCACCCGGAGTTGAAACAACAACAGGGCCATTAGGTCAAGGCATTGCAAACGCCGTCGGTATGGCGATAGCTGAAAAAACCCTAGCAGGACAGTTCAACCGAGCAGGCCATGATATTATCGACCATTTCACCTTTTTTCTCGGTGACGGCTGCATGATGGAGGGTATATCCCATGAGGCCTGTTCTCTGGCCGGCACCCTAAAACTCGGCAAACTTATTGCCCTCTATGATGATAATGGCATCAGTATTGACGGCGAAGTTCAAGGCTGGTTCACAGACGACACGGTTAAACGTTTTGAATCCTACGGCTGGCAAGTTATAGCCAATGTTGATGGACATGACTCCGAGGCAGTGAAAAAGGCCATTGAGTCCGCTCGGGCTACAACAGATAAACCTACACTTATCTGCTGTAAAACCATCATTGGCTGGGGCTCACCTAATAAACAAGGGAAAGAGACATGCCACGGCGCGCCGCTCGGTGATGACGAGATTGCACTCGTTCGCAAAACTATTGGCTGGACGAGCCCGGCCTTTGAAGTCCCTACAGATATATATGCAGGTTGGAATGCCAAAGAAAAGGGTAAAAAGAGTGAAGGCCAATGGCTCGATCAATTTGAGGCGTATCGTCTGGCACACCCGGAGTTAGCGGCAGAACTTTCACGAAGACTTGAAGGCAAGCTTCCTGAAAACTGGCAGCAGGATGCTGAAAACTTTATTGACTCCGTGGACAAAAAAGCCGAAAAAGTTGCCACGCGCAAGGCCTCACAGAACTGTCTTAATGGTTATGGCCCCTTGCTTCCCGAACTTATTGGCGGCTCTGCTGACCTTGCCGGATCAAACCTGACCATCTGGGCACAAAGTAAAGATATCGCTTCTAACAGTGCCGGCAACTACATCTATTTCGGTGTTCGCGAATTCGCTATGGCAGCCATCACCAACGGTATCACACTTTACGGTGGCTTTATTCCCTATGCCTCCACCTTTCTCATGTTTTCTGAGTATGCCCGCAACGCCCTGCGCATGGCTGCCCTCATGAAGATCCAAAGCATCTTTGTCTTTACTCATGACTCGATTGGTTTAGGAGAAGATGGCCCGACGCATCAGGCGGTTGAACAAACTGCAACCTTGAGGATGATACCCAACATGCAGGTCTGGCGCCCTTGTGATGGCGTTGAATCTGCTGTTGCCTGGAAAGCTGCTCTGGAAAACACAACAGGCCCGACCTCAATGATGTTTTCCCGACAGGGACTTCCCCATCAAAGCCGAACTACAGAGCAACGTAAAGCGATCGCTCGGGGTGGCTATATTCTATCTGACAGCACAGCCAAACCAGAAGCTATCATCATCGCCTGCGGATCTGAGGTCGAAATTGCCATGGCTGCCGCCGATCAACTGAGCAAAAGCGGTAGAGCTGTTCGTGTCGTTTCCATGCCCAGCACCAACACCTTTGACTCTCAAGATGATCAGTACAAACAGGAGGTCTTAACTCCTGGTGTTCCTCGAGTTGCAGTTGAAGCTGGTGTGACCGATTACTGGCGTAAATATGTCGGCCTGGAAGGCAAGGTCATCGGTATTGACACCTTTGGTGAGTCTGCACCTGCAGAGGAGTTGTACCGACATTTTGGCATCACAGCCGAAAATGTCGTAAAAGCGGTGAACTCTTTGCTGTAATTTTTATTTAGCCACAGAACCACACAGAACCACACAGACACGTACATTTTATAACCACGAAGATCACCGAGAGCACGAAGGAAAGACCATTGGAACGCTTTCCTCTGTGCTCTCCGTGACCTCTGTGGTAAAATAACCATGTTTACTGGATTTCATTTCGCTGAATAGTTACCAAATTGCCTTATATATATGCAAAAAATCAGCTCGATTTTACTTGAGAACCCTTTTGTTCTTGCCCCGTTAGCTGGGTATACCGATCTGCCCTTTCGACTGTTATGCCGCGAGTACGGTGCCGCTCTCGTCTTTTCTGAAATGATCAGCTGTCATGGCTTGGTTTATGACCAGAAAAAAACCCTTAGTATGCTTGCCAGTCATCTTGATGAGCGTCCTGTTGCCATGCAGCTTTTTGGCTCAGAACCCGACATCATGGGTGAAGCTGCCAAGATAATTGCCGAGCACCCTATCGATATTATCGATATCAACATGGGCTGTCCGGTTAAAAAGGTGATTAAAAAAGGTGCGGGCGCCGCCTTAATGAGACATCCTAAACTTGCTGAAAAGGTTATCTCTGAAGTTGTAAAAAACTCGAACAAACCTGTAACTGTAAAATTCCGTTCCGGCTGGAATCATCATACTATAACGGCGCCTGAGTTTGCAAAAATGGCTGAAGGTGCAGGGGCCCAGGCTGTAACTGTGCATGCCCGCACCTGGTCGGATGGTTTCTCAGGCACTGTTGATTGGGATCTCCTTTCCCGAGTCAAAGAAAACGTCTCCATTCCGGTAATTGGCAATGGCGATATCGAATCCCATGACGAAGGCCTGTCGATGATAAAAAAAACTGGATGTGATGCCGTAATGATTGGCAGATGTGCTTTAGGTGCCCCCTGGATTTTCAGCCCGGAACAGCCAATGGCGGGCATGAGAGTTCGCACAAAGGCCCTAACCCGACATCTTGAGCTGATCGAGAGCTTCTTGTCAACCGATCGCTCACTCGGTAAAATAAAAAACCACGTCTGTAAATATTTTAAAGGTACTCCTGGAAGTGCTTCACTGCGCACCCAGATCTTTGACACAAAATCGTTTCAAGAACTCGTAGACCTGGCTAACACTCTTTACCTGTCAGCCAGATAGCTTTTTTTCACTTGTCATATATACATAAACAAAAACAGTACAGGAATAAGTAACCCAACACCTGTCAACCAAGCACCTCTGCCAGTAATCCCATTTTTACCACGCAGAACAAAAAGTCCAGTCAACGCTAACAATCCCAGTGACAGTGCATAGAGGTCGGCAAACCAGGTCCACAGCTTCTTCGGATGGTTGAGATGCAAAAAATTCATTTCGTGAAGTATCGGTCGGGTAACGGCTTTTTCCTGTGCAACTTTGCCGGAGGCCAAATTCACCGTTACGGTGTTCCCTTCAACAAATATCTTGATGGCATCAGGAGCTGGAGAAAAGCTGTTTTTTATCCTTCTTGATTCGCCTATCTGATTCAGAATATAGGCAACCTGTGCATCACCCTGATGGCGATTAACTCCTGCCGGGTCAAGCTCTGATTCTATATGCTCAATTCGGTAATTGGGGTTCCAGGAACCGATATGGTTCACCGCAATGCCAGAGATCACATAAATTATGGTCAAGCCAAAACACAAATAGCCTAAATCACGATGCAGGCAGTTATTCCACTTTCTCCACTTCATAAACTACTCCTCTACCACGGCACCAAGACCAATAAGCCTGACTATTTTCTCACCAGCCTTGACAGAGGCAGGATCAAACTCCACACCACGCTCTTGGGCCTGATGTTTCTTCCATCTGATCAGATCATCCTTGCTCAATTTCAACTCCTCAACGGTTCCCTCGACTTCAGCAAGTTTGCCTGTAGCGCTCATAGGAAAAACAATCTCCCCATCAGTCACTTTTACCTGTATTTTCTCATAAGGTCTGTCACTAGCAACATAGACCCAACAGCCTCTGGAAGCACACACCTCAATAATCATCCCGGCAATCTTAACTTTCTTACCTATGTATGTTTCAGGGGTATCCAGAATCTGAGAAATTTTGGTTACCTCCGGCACAGAAACACCCTTGCCATAGGATTTTGATTTTGCAAAAGCGTTAACAGAAAGACACAGCATTAAAACAAGAACAAGAGTTACTACCTTTTTCATGACATCTCCTTACTAGCTGTTAATTATTAAACGAAATGCTTACACAATGTGGTATACAAAAGCACATTTCCATAAACACAGAAACATAAACCTATCCACTCTCTTAACTGGGGATTTGTTCGGTGGGCAAAAACACCTCAACAGCAGTGCCTTCGCCAGGAGTACTAAAAAACTGAAGGGAGCCACCATGTTCGTCAATTATCTTATAGGCCAAGGCTAAGCCGAGGCCAGTACCATCGGCCTTCGTGGTAAAATATGGATCCGTCACCCGTTTCACAAGATCACTTGCTATGCCACAGCCGGTATCCACAACAGTCACCACAACACCTCTTCCTGACTCATGATTTTTAACCAAAACATGAAGCTCGCCACCATTCTCCATGGCCTGAAAGGCATTTAGATACAGATTTAACAGTACCTGTTTAATCCTATCTTCGTCAACTGTAACCAATGGAATAGCCGAATCAAGATGCATAGAGAGTTCCACATTAAGGGCCCCCGCATCACCCTGCATCAAGAGAACACTCTCTTCAACAAGCTGGCACAAATCAACTTCTTTAAGTTGTAACGGCAGCGGCTTCGAATAATTAAGCAGTTCGGTAATGCTCCGATTAAGCCGGTCCACCTCATGGACTAACAGACCGGCGGCCTTATGCTCGTCACTATCTTCAGCAAATTTCTCACCCAGGAGTGTCGCAAAGCCTTTGATTGAGCTTAACGGATTGCGCACCTCATGGGCAACACCAGCAGCCATCTTCCCCAGAGCCACCAGACGATCGTGCTGATTGACATGTTTTTCAAGTTTTTTCAACTCTGTTAAGTCATGAACAAGAACAACGCGTCCTTGAGGAAGGTTATGATCATCAACAACTGGCACAGAACTCACATGAACCGTAAGTTTTCCATCCTTACCAATAATAACCTCTCTCTCAAAAATCTCTTCACCGGCATCAAGTTCATCAAAAAACAGAGCCAGAGAGGCTGGCAAAACGTCCCCTGGTTTTCTGGCTAATGCGACCGAAGGCTCAATATCAAGCATTAATGAAATTGCCCTGTTATAGGTTGTTATCAGATTATTTTGATCGGTAGCAATGATACCAACCGGAAGTTTCAAGATAAGAAGATTGGTAAAGGCCTGGATATTTTTCAAGGTATTTTGTGAGGCCTGGTAACTTTGCACAGCGAGCAAAGAAAACCAGCCACCGAGTCCAACAAAAAGTAGGATGAGAGAAACGAGTAAAATATGTATTTTAGCCTGCCGGGTAACCTCTAGCTGTTCCTTCATGTCAAGCCCCACCAGAATTCGATAATCACCGCCTTGCCATTGTTCCGGAGGATTGGGCTGTACAATATTCTGGCACCAGTCGTTAACGATAGGGCCATGCAGGTTTTCCGATTGGGCCCTCAAGCGTTCAAGCAAATGGCGCATCCGGCCTCTACCGCCCCCGACCTCTCCCTTATAATCATGCTGATGCCGAAAGGGCGAGAATTCGCTGACGACCTCAAACACCTTTTCGCCACTTATAGGATCATAAACAACATGTCCGCCAGTATTGTCTCCGTCCTGGGCACCCAGATCAATCGAATGATCAACCAAAGTTCCGACTAAATCAGGATAGCTATGAGAGAGAATCTTGCCATTTTCATCAACAACAGCAATATAAAAAATACTAGGATCAACCGATGCCTGCTCAATCAATCGCTGAGTATGCAAAGCGCCTTCCATCCCCTGAATCATTGACGCCCTTGTACCGGCACCAACGAATCGGGCCAGAGATTGCCCGCGATGAGTTAAGCTACTGTTAATCAGGTTGACCTCACGCCGCAAATTGTTGGTAGCAAAAACAACTACAATTAGGGTCATTAATGCAATAGATGCAGAAATCAACCATGGCGAGATAAACATGTAATGTAGACGAAAAAATTTTTTCATTATTCCACTTTAGTGGGTTAGGTATTGCTCATCAATTAGTATTTACCAATAATAACTACTAAGCACATTTCAGGCCATAGTAGAACTGAAAAAAGCAAGAAAGGTGTGAGATTTAACTTTATTTGTAAAATCAGCACTATACAAGACAGACCACCCTCTGGAAATTTAACCCAAAAATCGTGTTTGCTATTTTCATCAACACTGATGCTGTAATGAGGAAATAGTTGCGTCAAATACTGTGTAATTTTTGCTCAAACCTGTTTTTTTTGATTAAATTTTACACATTTTCTTTGACAAAAAATCCCTATGGTGTAAATGATAACTATTACTATTAAATACAACTTAAGGAGAAACAGATGTGTACATTAGTTACCCAGCCGGCCCCTGATTTTACAGCCCAAGCAGTCATGCCCAACAACACCTTTGAAGCGTTAACGCTCTCATCCTACCGAGGAAAACACCTGGTATTATTTTTCTATCCACTGGATTTCACCTTTGTATGTCCTTCTGAGATTATTGCCTTCAATAAGGCCCTTGGCGAGTTCAAGAAACGAAACTGTGAGATAGTAGGTGTTTCTATAGATTCACAGTTTACGCATTTCGCCTGGAAAAATACAGCTGTAGATCAAGGAGGTATTGGCGATATTCAGTTTCCACTTGTAGCAGATCTGGACAAACGTATCTGTCAATCGTACGGAGTTCTTCTAAAAGACGGTATTGCTTTACGTGGATTATTTCTTATCGATAAAGAGGGAATTGTCAGACATGCCGTAATCAATGATCTTCCCCTTGGTAGAAATGTTGACGAAGCGCTACGAATGGTCGATGCCCTTCAGTTTTTTGAAAAACACGGTGACGTCTGCCCGGCAAATTGGCAACCTGGCAAAGAGGCAATGAAACCGACGGCTAAAGGTGTTGCAGATTATCTCGCTAAGAATAGTTAACTTGCTATACAGCAAGAGTCGAGAAAACAAACAACAATCGAGCGACGAACATTCGATTTACAAACATTCGAACGCAAACTACTAACAACAGAAAATCCACTCTCTCGTTAACGCTTCCTTTTGTTCGATTATTTGTCATTCGTAATTTGTCATTCGATTGTTGTTTTTCGATTTATAAATCCCTGTAAATTGAAATATCCAACTATAAACTTATTTTTGCAGCTCGACAAGAGTAGCCCCCCAACTGCCGCCATCCTCCCCCGCAAGCTTAAAAGAAACAACAATGGCAAGTTGTTCGAGTATTGAGTGAACCGTTCTGCGCAGCACCCCCTTCCCTTTACCATGGATAATCCGTACAGCAAAAATATCTTTTTCAAGACAGGCCTCTAAATAATCAGGAATAAGGCGCCTAACCTCTTTAGGATTAAATGTGTGCAGATCAAGTACGCCATCAATTTCGAGTTCAACAGGATCAAGGTCATCCATAATATCATCCGGAAGGTGTTGCAGTCAGAAGTGACGCCCAGGTAGAAACAAACATGACGACGCTCACAAAACCGTTCATGTTGAAAAACGAAAGCTGAATGCGTGAAAGATCTGATGGTGAGACAACAATATGCTGATAAACCAGGCAAAGGGCAGTAATCGCAAGTCCGATATAGTAAAAATAGTTCAAACCCGCCCAGATGCCTGTCAAAGTAAACATGCAAAAGGCCAGGCCATGAAATATTCCAGCAAGCCGAAACGCCTTCTCCCTGCCAAAATAGGCCGGCATGGAGTACAGGCCGCGCTGGCGATCAAAATCAGCATCGAGGCAGGCATAGACCATATCAAACCCGGAAACCCACAAAAAAACGCCAATTGACAAGACATAGGGAAACCCGCTCAAGGAGCCCTTTACGGCAACATAACCACCCAGTGGCGAAAACGCCAATGCTATGCCCAGAACAACATGGCATAGCCAGGTAAAACGTTTGGTCAGGGAGTAAAAAAATGTCAGGGAAAGAGCAAATGGAGATAACAGCAAGGTAAGTTTGTTGAGGTTATAACAGGCAACAAAAAATAGCCCCGAGGCAATAAACACCATCAGCCAGGCCTCCATCATTGATACCGTTCCAGCAGCAAGTGCCCTCTCGGCTGTACGTGGGTTTTCCTTGTCAAACTTCACATCAACAATACGGTTAAAGCCCATAGCCGCTGTTCGTGCACCCGCCATGGCAACAACAACCCAGACAAAAACAATCAAGTCAGGTGTCCCGCCACCTGCCAGAAAAGCACCCATTAAGGCAAAGGGCAGCGCAAAAACCGTATGCTTGAACTTGATCATTTCCAGAAGGATAGATAGTTTTTTGAACATAGCTAAATTGACTTACAGGTTATTAGAACCATTAATGTTCGATGTTCAGCACTCAAGCCCCTGCCACCGAGACATTCCAGGCACCTCAATGCCAAGTAGCTGGGCAACACGGGCACTGAACTCTCTGGCCATTTCAGTAATCGATTCAGGTTTATGATAAAAAGCCGGCATTGCCGGGCAGATAATTGCGCCAGCATCATTAACTGACAGCATATTTTGCAGATGCACTCGATTCAGCGGGCTTTCTCGAACCGCAAGTACCAACGGCCGCCGCTCTTTTAGGGTGACATCGGCAGCCCGATGAATCAGGTTTTTTGAAATACCGTTGGCAATCCCTCCGAGAGTTCCCATGGAGCAGGGCAGAACTGCCATCCCCTGATAAAAGCTGGAGCCACTCGCCACCGGCGCCGCAAAATTGTCTAACTCAAACCAACGACTCACTGATAAAAGATCATTTCTGGATTTTCCAGTCTCAAGTTTTAAAACCTGCTCGCCAGAGGAAGAGATAATTCCATGCACTTCAATATCAAGCCCATGCATTATTTTCAGAAATTCTACCGCGTATATTGACCCGCTCGCACCAGTTATCGCCACAATAATTTTTCTTTTCATTTCACCCCCACGTAAATTGTCACAACACCAAAGGTTAATTTACGGGCGTAAACCTTTGAAAATCCGGCGGCTTTCATCATCTCCATAAGCACAGCCGGCTCATAGAATTGGGCAATAGAACTTGCCAGATAATCATAGGCTTCCTTATCTCCAGAGACTAAGCCTGCTATTTTGGGCAGAATAGTGTTTAAATAAAAAAAGTAGAGAGGTCTTATAATTGGGTTTGTCGGACGGGAGAACTCTAAGATAAGCAGCTTTCCGCCTGGTTTCAGCACCCGGTGCATCTCATCAAGCCCCTTTTGAGTTCGCGAAAGATTACGTACTCCAAAGGCGACGGTACAGCCCCAGAAGCTATTGTCCTTGGCCGGGATCTCTTCACCATCACCACAGGCGGGATTTATTCGTTTTTTTCTATCATCATTGGGCAGTGTCGCAACACCGGCCCTGAGCATAGCCTCACAAAAATCAATAGAGACAACCTGCCGTTTTTTGGCCTGCCGAGTCAGCTCAAGAGATAATGGCAATGTGCCGGCACAAAGATCCAGTACAGCACCTTCAGGAAACTTGCTCAGCTCTCTGGTGGTGACCCAGCGCCAATACCAGTCAATCTTAAAACTGACCAGTGAATTAATCAGATCGTAACTGCTGCTGATTGATGAAAACTTCTCTTTTACAAATCTCTTTTTTTCTTCAGGCGTCCGCATTAGTTAGTCCACACAATTTCAAAGGCAACGAATTAGTTTTCCCTTCATCTCTGTTAATCAAATATTGAAAAAAAAGCTCAAGGCCCTTTTTTTTCTCGTCGTTTAAATCATGTTCAATTTTCTGTAAGTACTTAAAACATTCTTGCTGCCCCATAGGAATACGCGGCGCAACTTTGGCGCTGATCGCCTCTAACTGGTTCTTGCCCTCATCAATACAGCGCAAAAGTTCGCAATGGACATCCATGACCGTGTCCATATTGTCTTTACAAAAATCTTCACGGACTGCCCACACTGCAAACACAAACGGCAGACCAGTTTGCCGAAACCAGACCTCGCCAAGATCCAAAACATGCTTATAACTGCCTTGATCCTTCAGGCGCAAGGCTTGATCACCGATGGCAAGTACTGCCGACACCCCGCCTGCCGACTCATTATGGCCTTCGTCTGCGACAAACAGTGGTTTAACACCATAAAACTCGTCAAGAATAATCTGTAAAAGTGCGTTGGAGGTCTGGGACTGGCGACTTAACATCACTCGTTCACCAGACAACTCATGAATTGGCATTGCAGAGTACAGATTCACACTGCCGACTTTACCAGTTGCACTGATGGACAAGTCTGCAAGAATCCGGTACAGGTCGGGGTGCACAGCATACTCATGGGATGAGATAAACCCTAAATCGAGTTGCTCCCCATAGAGCATTGCATTAAGTCTGGAGGGGGTATCCTCAACAACCAGCCAATCAGGACGCCGCACGGTCTCTTTCCAGACCTCATAGAGTGGCGCGGTATTGATAAAATTAACCATACCTATGCGGGCACAGACCTCACTCACGAAAAGCCTCCAGCCACTTTACCTGCAGCTCTTCACCACCATGCACCAGAAATTGATAGATTGCCTTACTATCAATACTATCGCACTCAATTGCCAGCATTGCAGCACGCTTACCCTTCTCAATACTGCCGTACTGCTTTGAACTGTTCAGGGCCCTGGCCCCTCCAATGGTTGCCATCATAAAAATGGTAGCCGGATCAACCTGTGGATGGTCCTCTGCCAAGGCGCTCATTTCTGCAAAAATGTTTAAAGAGCGGTTACTGACCAGGCTATCCGTGCCAAGCCCGGGCAAGATACCCTTGTCTAAAAACACCTCAAGGGGAGCAATTCCAACCCCAATAAACCTGTTGCTCAGCGGGCAAAGGCAGACCTTAGCCCCTTTTTGGGCCAGCAAATCAATCTCATGTGCATCAACATGGACAGAATGAACACAAAGGGTGTTTTCGCCTAAAACGCCAAGCCTATCAAGATATTCAACCGCACCACAGCCTGGAACCGTAAAAAAATCGGTAAGATCATGTCCCTCAAACTCACCGATCTGTTGTAACCTTTCATTTAAAAAATCGTAAAACCGTCCCTTACCAGTTTGCAACAGATCAACCTCATCGGAAGTTTCAGCAACATGCAGCGGCAAGAGATCGGATCGCCCATCCGCTCGTCTTTTCAATTGTTTGATCAGATCAGGATGGGAGGAATACGGCCCATGACCGGTCGCCGAACAGTCTATTTTGTCTAAACGGCTCATCTGCTGCTGAGCTGCCTTTTTGGTTAAACCCATCATTTCCAGATAGAAAAGAACCGTGGTCTTGTGACCATCTCCAATGAGGCGACTTTCAAACCTGTTGCCGATATCACCGACCAGAATCGTCCCGTTTGCATGAAGAATATCGAGTGCCTGGCGGGCCGAGGCATCAATTTCAGCGTCAGAAGGGCTGAAATGATCTCGTTTTTTCAACAAGCCCCGAATCCAGCCCGTGATATCGCCAGGCTCAAAATGGTCATCACTCGTCTGGTGCTCAGCCATCCAGGACAGCTCCAGATGAGCATGACAATTAATCAGAGCAGGAGTGAGGATATGCCCATCACAATCAATAATCTGAGCCGCCTCATTTTTCAAATGTTCAAAGAGATCTACCGCAATAATCAGATCATCACGAACCAACACCCCGCCGTTTTCAATCACCGGCCCTGTTCCGGTCACCACAAATGGCGCTCTATATAAAGTTGTTTCCTCTGTCATATCTTGTTCGTCATTCGATTATTGCGTTACATTTCCTGAGATAGCATACGGCAACATGTTGGTTGTGCTTCCTGCAACATAACTAAGGCGCTGGGAAAAATATACTATTCGATGACAATATCGGGCATAAATGAGCTTATACTTGTTGGGTTTCGCAAAGCTCAACCCAACCTACACGCTTTTGTCTGTGTGAGTCAGTGTGTTTCCGTGGCTAAATATATATTTTAAATTGAGCCCACTGTTACGAGCTTTGATGCTTACAGCAACAATCGAATGACAAATACTCGAACTTCGAACATTCGAACGAAGGATCTCTACCTCAGAAATCCTATCTCCGACATCCTAAGCAAAGCGATAATCCATCAGACGTTGTCTCGGCGTATAACCTGCCTCTTCAACAAGGGCCAGTATCTCCTTTTCACTGAGACGAAAACTGACTCCAGCCGCCGCAACGACATTTTCCTCAATCATAGTTGAGCCAAAATCATTGGCCCCAAAAGAGAGTGACAACTGGGCAATCTTGGGCCCCTGGGTTACCCATGAGGCCTGGATATTATCAATAGAATCAAGAAATATTCGTGAGACGGCCAACATCTTAAGATAGGCAAAGGCGGAGGCCTTCGGCAGATGACTCAGGACAGTGTTGTCCGGCTGAAAGGGCCACGGGATAAAGGCTGTAAAGCCGCCGGTTTTATCTTGCAGGTCGCGAATACGCTGTAGGTGTTCAATCCTGTCCTCTAAGGACTCGACGTGGCCAAACATCATGGTTGCCGAGGTGCGCAAACCTTGATTATGCGCTTCTTCCATTGCCGCCAGCCATTGCGAAGCGCTGCATTTACGTGGAGAGGTCTGTTCTCGGCACTGTTCGGTAAGTATTTCAGCGCCGCCGCCGGGAATCGAATCGAGCCCGGACTTTCTAAGTCGCGCTATCACCTCAGAGATTGGCAGCCCCGAGATTTCCGAAAAATGCCAGATTTCAGGTGGAGAAAATCCATGTACATGAATATCAAGACCCTTCATAAAGGCCACCATCTCCTCATAAAACGAAAATGGCAGATCGGGATGCAGTCCGCCTTGCAGGAGGATCTGGGTGCCGCCAAGCTCTTTGGTCTCCTCAATTTTCTGCCTCAGTTCGTCGAATGATAAGACTGACCCGGCAGGATCTTCAGGAGATTTAAAAAAGGCGCAAAACTTACAGGCCGACACACAGACATCCGTATAATTGATATTGCGATCAATAACATACGTGACAATAGGTTCAGGGTGCAGGCGCTTTCGCACAGCATTTGCCAGAAATCCCAACCGGTGCAGATCATTACTTTTAAGCAGTTCGAGAGCCTCAGCGCCATCAATGCGCTGACCACCCAACACTTTCTCATCAATCATTCTGTTCACCACTACCGATTAGTATTCGGTAATTACATTATAGAGTGTGTCGCGCTCAACCGGAGTTCGCCCAGCCTCTTTAATAATTCGTATAAAATGAGTACTGGTGACAGCCTGCTCAGCTTCTCCACCTGCCATATGCGTGATACGCTCTTCTTTAACCGTGCCGTCCATATCATCAGCGCCAAAGGACAAGGCAACCTGCGCCAGTTTAACGCCGATCATCACCCAATAGGCCTTAATATGAGGGAAATTATCAAGAAAACAGCGGGCTACAGCGATGTTTTTGAGATCCTCAAGTCCGGACGATTTTGCCAGGTGGGAAAGTTCGGTGTTTTTAGGATGGAAGGCTAGCGGGATAAAGGTCATGAACCCGCCGGTCTCATCTTGAGCATCCCTGAGCATGGAAAGATGTTCTATACGCTCCTCAAGAGTTTCAATATGGCCATAAAGCATGGTAGCATTACTTTTTATACCTAACCGATGTGCTGTTTTTGCCACTTCTATCCATCCTTCTCCTGACAACTTTTTCTCACAGGTTTTCTCTCTGATACGTGGGCTGAAAACCTCGGCTCCTCCGCCTGGAATCGAGCCAAGTCCTGCTGCAGCCAGAACTTTCAGGGTATCTGCCACAGACTGCTTTGAAAGTTCAGCAAGATGGGCAATTTCAACACAGGTGAAGGCTTGAATATGGACATCAGGCCGGACAGATTTAATAGCCTGTAAGGCCTCGGTATAGTAAGAGAACGGCAGGTCAGGGTGAATGCCGCCTACCATGTGAATTTCGCGGATAGGCTCATCAAGCCGTTCCTCAACCTTTCTGCGAATCTCTTCTACCGACATCTCATAGGCCAGTTCAGATTCAGCAGCCCTACCGAAAGCACAGAACTTGCAGAGGTTGGTGCAGATATTTGAATAATTTATATGCTGATTATATATAAAATAGGTTTTATTCCCATTAATCCGCTCCCGAACAATATTGGCGAGGTAACCAAGCGCCAAGATATCGTTGCACTGATACAGTCGTATTCCCTCTTCAGCATTAAGACGCTCATTGGACTTAATTTTAATAAGGATATCACCCAACCCGGCTTGCTCAATCATCGATTCCATAGTCTCCTCACCCTAAACTGCCTTGTTATCAGCCACAAAAACACAAAGACGCACACGAACACACAGAGTTTTCAAATCTAAGTAGTCCTTCATTTTCGTGCTGAAAATCCAAACTTCAAGGTCGTTAGTATCTGCTTAATTTCCAACTCGATATCAGCTATTTTTTTTTGATTCAAGTCAAGACCACCATCAAGATACTGCCTGGCGTAGCCTTGGAAAAATCGATCCATCACAGCGTCAATAATAAAAATAATTGTCGCTGCCGGCGTTTGGACAAAAACACCTTTTTCTTGATACGCCTCAATCATGGGTCCGAAATACTCTTTTGAAAAAAGTCGGACTCGTTCCAGCAACAGCTCCCGGTGAGGTATGTTTTCTTCGTGCAACACCTGCAGATAGAGCTGAAAATAAAAAGGATAACGCTCAATAAAGCGGATTCCAGCAAGCATAACCTCATGAGCAGCATGCCAAAAATCACCCTCCCATGGCTGCTCACTATCTACTGCTGCCCCTACTGATTTTTTCACCAGGCGGGTAAAGCAATCAAAAACATAGAGAAAAATCGCCTCTTTATTTTCAAAATATTGGTACAATGAACCCTTGGCAATATTAAGCTCTTTTACAATTGCATTAAGACTTGCCTTCTGATAGCCTTTTGTGGCAAATTCTTCCACAAGAACCGCCTCAATCGAAGCCCGTTTTTCAGCCGTCAGGTTCAGAAATGTCTGCTTGGGTTGTGATAATAAAATTTCCATAATGTGACCAGGCGGTCATATTAATAAACCAACCCTTTCAGTGCAAGAGTTTTTAACCACTATGAGTAAAATCACACTTGAGCCTATTGGCATTTTACACTGCGGCCTCACAAAGACCGAGCATACCCCTAAAAGCTTCACCGAATCTTCAGAAAGCGGCACCTTAGAGATTGACGACCAATACCTGCCGGGTCTTGATGGTATTAAACCTGGCGACACCATAATTGTCCTGTTCTGGTTTAACCAGGCCAACCGATCCTTGCTGAAGGTTCACCCCCGCGGAGATACATCCAGGCCCATTCGAGGTGTCTTTTCTACTCGCAGCCCAGCACGACCAAACCCAATTGCCATATCCGAACTTTTAGTTACTGCCATATCCGGCACCATGATCTCTGTTACAGGTGTTGATGCCTTAGACCAGACACCTATTCTTGACATCAAAAAAAATCTTTGCAGTAAAGACCAATGAAAACTCTACGAATCCATTATTTACAACATGTCTCTTTTGAAGGGTTGGGGTCTATTGAAACATGGACGCAAAAGAACAATGCCACAGTTTCAGTGACTCGACTTTTCCAAAACGACCAACTTCCACAACAGGATGCGTTCGACTGGCTTATAATTATGGGCGGCCCCATGAACATCTACCAGGATCACCTCTTCCCATGGCTGGCAGCAGAAAGAGCATTCATAAAGGAATCCATTAACAACAGCAAGGTAGTCCTTGGAATTTGTTTGGGCGCTCAGCTCATAGCCGATGCTTTAGGTGAAAAAGTCTATAGCAATGCAGAAAAAGAGATAGGCTGGTTTCCCGTCTCTTTTATGAAGGACAACCTTGATGATGATCTTAAGGAAATTTTACCAGAAGAGCTTACTGTTATGCACTGGCATGGGGATACCTTCAACCTGCCAAAAGGCGCCAGCCATCTTGTTCAAAGCAAGGCCTGCAAAACTCAGGGGTTCATCTATAACAACAAGGTCGTTGCCCTCCAGTTCCATCTGGAGACAACAGCTGAAAGCCTGAAGGGCTTAATTGAAAACTGCGGCGATGAAATAACCGACGGAGAGTTTATTCAGTCTGCAGATAGCATGGTTGCCGGCACCAATTTCAGCGCTATCAACGCAACGATGGAAAATCTCCTGAACCACCTGAAACACAGCTTTTAGCTTTCCGGCAGTTTTGGCACATCCTGGCCATAGTCGCCTGTGGAGTCCTCTTGTTTTCTGGCCTTTATGTCATTTAAACCCTTGCTACCCCCAATAACTTCAACAAGATCAGCAATTGTTTGGTACAAGACATTTGTCTGCCCTAAAATGGCCATAGATGCCGCCGCTAACTCTTCTGATCCCGCGGCAAGACCTTGCGTTCGCGACTCCATCTCAGATGTTGCCCTATTAATCTGGCCAATTCCTTCTGTTTGCTGGTGCATTGCTGTGCTAATCTCTACAATCAGGGCCGTATTCGCCTTTGTGCTTTGAGAAATATCGGCCATAGCCACATCAACTTTATCAACAGCACTGAGGCCAGCGTTGACATTCCGGATAGCCACTTCAATGAGACTCTGAGTACTCGTTGAAGACTCAGTCGTTCGTAAAGCAAGATTTCTGACCTCTTCTGCAACAACCGCAAAACCGGCACCCGCCTCTCCCGCTCGCGCTGCTTCAACGGCAGCGTTAAGCGCCAACAGGTTTGTCTGAAAGGCAATAGCATCAATCTCTGTCATTATTTTTGAGATCTTGTCAGTATCATTTTTAATTGTCATCATGTTTTCTTTCAGACCGACAACATCAGAATTCGCCTGCTCAATAGTAAGCATGTTTTCTTTCATTTTACGCTCTGTGTTCGAAGCATTCTCATCAGTCTGTTTGACCATTGAGGATATCTCCTCCAAAGAAGCACTGGACTCCTCAATTGCCGCTGCCATCTCAGTTGCAATGTCGGCATTACGTTCAGAAGTTTTACTCGTAACACCGGATTCAGCTGTAATATTTGCACAACTGCTTTCAATCTCAGAGACAGCTTCCTTGATCTTTTTAACAACCTTTTCCACTGTCAATCCGGCGACAAGAAGAATAATAATAAGCACGCCAGCTCCCGCAGCAATAAAATAGAGGCTAAATCGCCGAACCTCACGTTTGGTATTTTCCTTCATCGATTCAAGCGAGGTTCGTACTCCGTCCACTATCTCCTTTGAGCTGGCCATTACCGTTATATACAAATCATCATATTCGCCAGTAAACAAGTCTAAGGCTGTCTCTTTATCGTCATCGGCCAAGGCAGGCAGTATCTTGGTCAGCAGCATGGCGTTCATCGCTGCCCAATCGCTTTTCACCATAACTAATGATTTATTAATCTCTTCAGAATAATCGAGTGCATGGCATGACGCACAATCCAGCTCAGATCCTGTCAGAGTCGCTCTGAGAATCGCATCCATTTCATTTATCGCCTCGGATATCGTTTCAGCAATATCGGGGACACTATTATCCTCATCATACTCATCAAATATCTGTGTTTTCATTGAACTGTTGAGCATATTCCAGTTCACCCTGGAGCGCGCCACAATATCGACAACGTAATTTTTCAACTCAATACCGTTATAGGCTACACCTCCTATTTTGACCTTATTAACAAACAAATTTGACGCAATAATAATGCCTGCAATTGCAATACAGATAAAGATAACCAGCAAAAGTAATTTTCTTCTTAAGCCCATTTTCAACCGCCGTTATTTAAGATTTTAGAATGTATAGAACGACTCACAGTTACTAATCTTTAAATAGGCTATCATTTTTTCTTTTTTAATGTAAAGAAATAATCCTAAAAAAAACAGCCACAGCCATAGGCTTAACTACCTGCCACAGCAAGGTTTTCCAGGGAAGAACACCACGGAAAGTACCACGTTGTGTGAGACGGATGGGGGGGG
>JADGBM010000035.1 GCA_015231515.1 Desulfobulbaceae bacterium | reverse complement strand
GGTACATAAGAAAATGCTTGAAGCGCAGAGTAATAAAGAAAAAATATCACCACCGATTAGAAAGTTGATAAAACATTCAGACCTGCCAGAGAAAATCTCAGCATTGTTTGCCTCAGCAGCAATATGAAATCCAACAGTCATTTACGGTCATAGGGGTATTTGTACCAAAATAAACGAGATTAGCAAGTATTTCGGCTGGTTGAACAACCATAATATCTTAAAAATCATCAAGCCTGGGTTGTTTTTTCCAGGTAGTATTGATAGTTGCCCTCGTAAATTCTCATCTCACCGTGATCTATAAAGAAAACATTGTTGACTAACGAACGAAGGAAATGACGATCATGGCTGACCAGGATCACTGTGCCAGTAAACTGTATCAAGGCCTGGAGCAGGACATCTCGTGATTGAATATCCAGGTGGTTAGTCGGTTCGTCTAAAATCAGGAAGTTGAGGGGCTGGCCCAGTAATGTTGCCAGCACCAGTCGGCTTTTTTCACCACCGGAGAGTATGCTGATCTGTTTGTCGACCTCGTCACCTTGGAAAAGGAAGGCGGCGCAAAGGTTTCTGATAGAGCCGATGTTGGCTTCGGGCAGCACAGCTTGAACGGTTTCAAAAACCGTACTGGCCGGGTTGAGTACATCCATGGCGTGTTGGCTGAAATAGCCTATGCTGACATTGGCACCGATAGTGGCGCTGCCGGTTGTCGGTTTTGTGATGCCCGCTAATACCTTCAGGAAAGTTGACTTTCCGGCTCCGTTAACACCAACAACTGCGATTTTTTGTGTTCTGCGGATGACACCGTTGATACCGCTGAAAACTTTATGCTCGCCCCCATCCGTGAGGGGCCATAGTTTGCTGAGATTGTCGATATTTACCACATCGTCTCCACTGCGTGGCAGTTCGTTTAATTCGAGTCTTATGGTTCTTTGTTCTGGCGGCAGGACGATGCGGTCTATCTTTTCAAGTTTTTTGACCCGAGACTGAACTTGAGCTGCGTGTGAAACACGGGCGGCAAATTTGGCGATGAACTCTTCTTCTTTGGCAAGCATCTCCTGTTTGCGTCGATAACTTGCCTGTAGCTGGTTGCGACGAACTTCTCTTTCCTGCAGGTAAAAATCATAGTTGCCGTTGTATGTGGTTATGGTCTGGTTTGCTACCTCAATAATGCGGGAGACAATACGATTCATGAAGTCACGATCATGGCTGGTCATCAACATGGCCCCTTTGAACTCTGTTGCTAACCAGTTCTCAAGCCAGATGATTGATTCAACGTCGAGATGGTTGGTCGGCTCATCGAGCAAAAGCGCATCGGGATTGATGGTAAGAATTTTTGCAAGGGCGATGCGCATCTTCCAGCCGCCGCTGAATGATTCCACCGGCTCCAGGTATCGAGCCGGGCCAATTCCCAGGCCGGTGAGCACTGCTTGTGCTCTGGATTCTAATTCATAGCCACCTCGATGTTCAAACTCCTCAGCTATGCTGCCGTATTTCTCCAAAAGATCGGTCATGGCCTCGTCATCCATGGGCTCTGCCATGGCGCTTTCCATCTGACGCATCGTTTCGCCCAGTGCGACTACATCAGAGGAGGCGCTCATTACTTCTGCTAGAGCGGAACGGCCTTGCATGTCACCTACTTCTTGGGAAAAATGGCCGATTACGACATTTTTGCCACATGAAATCTGGCCGGTATCGGTCTCTTCTTCACCGGTAATTAGACGAAAAACAGTACTTTTGCCGGCACCATTTGGCCCGACAAGACCGGTTCTTGTTCCTGGCAGAATTTGCAGGCTGGCATTTTGAAAAAGGATTTGTGAGCCGTGTTGTATGGCAATATTGGTAAGATGGATCATCGATTTCCTTCAGTATGAACAACGATTAAAGATTAAAAGATTATGAGTTGTAACTATGACAGGCAGGGTGTTTTACTCTCTGCTGATAGCGAAAGGGCCGCAACTCTGGCAGACGGGCATCACTTCAATGCGGTTGATATTAACATGGTCTGGTTGCGTGGTTACCCAGAAAATAATGTTGGCAATATCTTCGGCGGTGAGGGGTTGGGTTCCTTCATATATCTTGGCAGCTTTTTCTTCTTTGCCATCAAGGCGTACAATGGAAAACTCTGTTTCAGCCATACCTGGTTCAATGTTTGTTACCCGAATTTTTGTGCCCAAGAGGTCGGTCCGCAGATTGTTTGAGAACTGTTTGACAAAGGCCTTTGTGGCGCCATAAACATTGCCGCCGGGATACGGCCAGTTGCCGGCCACTGAACCAACATTTATTATGTGACCCCTGTTACGCTCAACCATGCCGGGCAGGATGAAGCGGGTGCAGTACAGAAGCCCTTTTATGTTGGTGTCCACCATGGTTTCCCATTGGTCTAGATCTGTTTCATGGGAAGGGACCAGGCCAAGAGCAAGGCCGGCATTATTAACCAGAATGTCGATTTCCTGGAACTCTGGGGGCAAGTTGGCAAAGTCATTCTGTACCGCCTTTTTGTCTCGGACATCTTGAGTGATTATGTGTACGTCAACGGCAAGAGTCCGGCGCAGTTCCTCCAAACGGTCAGTGCGCCTGCCGGTAAGAATGAGTTTGTTGCCATTTTGAGCAAATAATTTTGCGCAAGCCTTGCCAAAGCCGGACGTTGCGCCTGTGATTAAAATCGTTTTTGCCATTATTTTCTCGTGGGTTTAAAAAAATCTGAGTTGTGCGTAAAGTTGTTGTTGTCAAAGTAAACTCAATAGCAGTTTTCAGAAAGAGTTTTTTTGTTGGAATGGGAGCTGGTGGAATAAAAAAGGCCATAGTTCCTATTGAAGAAACTATGGCCTCTTGGATTAGCCAGCTTTGTGATCAGATGCGGGCCTGGGCTGAAACCTGTTGCTCTTCTTGCATTTGCAGAAGAGATTTTACCTGAGACATGGTCAGGAAGTTTCTCTTTATGGCAACTTCACCGAATTTCTTTTCATCGGACTCCTGACAGAAGAGGATCTGTTTAAGCTCTTTTGGGGTCAACCAGTTGTTGAGTATGGCAAGCTGGCCAATGTTTGTAACCTTGTGAACATTTCTGGCCTCAACCGCTGCTACAGCTTCTTGAGCCTCTTCGGTGGTGAATAACTCTCTCTTCACGTTAATAATCCAGGCAGGGATTGAAATCGCAAAGAAGATAACTCCGGCAATAAGCATTCTCTCAGCTCTGAACCCTTCGGCTGAGACACCAAAAGGGTACGCAAGCATGGCGAAGTAAAAGAGAGAAAGGGTCATACATGTTGCGGTTTTCCATAGTCCACTTTGTTTCTGTTGAGTTGTTAGAGTTTTCATAGCCGTCCTCCCTTTTTATGTTTTGGCTTTCGCCTTTGTCTTGGTAGAAATGCACTCTTTGTGCCAACACCAAATTTAATGTTATTAAAGGGCGGGGATGGGATCAATGGTGCATTGCAGCTGAATTATGATTGCAATATTGCAGGGTATTGCAATGCAATATTGCAGAAATGAAAGGTAGGTTGATTGATTGATTGGCTTTGTGCCGATCTATTGCGAAATCTTCAGAGTTCCCTTGCGTAAGTTCTCAATGTCATCGGGAGGACAGTACTCCAGGGTGAAGGTATTTGCGGGCAGGTCTTGCTGCCTGAAAATCTGTTCTGCCTCACCGCAATAAATTCGCAGTTCTGAATTTGCACTGAGCAGTTTTACATCGGTGAACTTTGCGGTGATCTCATTGTTGAGTTGATTGCGAAGGTCGCTCAGCTTGTCCAGGTGAGGATTGATTTCTCTGACATGCGGGGCTAATTCCGCTTCTTTCTGGCGATAGGCATTGATAGACTTGAGCAATAAATCCACCTTGCGCAAGACACTATCATCGAATTTATTATCACCTAAAATTACTTGGAGACGATACGCAGCAGGAGTGATTGTCTCGTCGATGGATGTTTCCACAGAATGAAACCCTGCTACGATAACAGCTTTAATCATATCGAGAATTTCTATGGCCTCGGGCTGGATTTTTTCGAGCCTTTTTCGAACGATGGAGTTGAGTATAGCCAGATGATCGACAACTGTTTCAGCTAAAAGCTTAAGTGGTTCGCTAAGCTCGTGAATTTTTTTGTTTAGATCTTTTACTCTGGAGGCAGTTTTTTCAACTTCACAGAATAATTTTTCCCCAAGTGTAAAACAGTTAGCTCCGGAAAAGTTGGTGGATTGTGAAAGGAGCTTTTGGGAGTGGGCATTCAGGCTCATGCATGTGGTGCCGGGTTCAAAAACAATCTCTTCAGAGGCATGCAGGGCCGAGTTGCTTGTGTTTTCCTTTACAATAATTGTTTCTGCCCTAACAGTTGCGTTGATAATACTGCCGGCGGTGAGTTTTTTGTGGGCGGTGACCGAGCTGCCGAATGTGATAAGATCGGTTTCTACGGTATCGGCGACAACGGTTCCTTCAATGGCTTTATTGACCTTGATGAACCCCTTTGATTGTATTGAAAATACACCCCGAATGCTGCCCTCGACTATGATATTCGATTCACAGCCTAACTCTGGGTGCGCAACCTCACCTTGATCTCCGACACCGTAATCAACATCACCTTTTATGGTGATTGTGTCCAAAATAGCTATTCGGCTGAGAGTTTTCGGGTTTTTCTCCCGACTAAGAGAATATTCAATGATTCCGCCTTTGCTAGCGTGAAGCAGATAGCTTGCTTCATCTTCAAGGCCAACGGGTTCATCGGTTTTAACAACACTGTCCTCATCCCATTTGACCTCAATAGGTATACCGTTGGCTTGATTAATGCGCTTACCGTAGCAGTTTATACCTGGATGGCCGTCGGTGTGTGTATATATTTTGGCAAGGAGATCTCCAGCTCTTGCCGCGGGAAGGTTATTGACCTTTTTTAAGTCGATATTGCCTTTGGCATCAACCGAGCCAGACTCTCTTTGCCAGTGAAAAACAAGGACAGAGAAACCGTTAAGTCCGTTTGTTGGTTCACAGCCTTGAATGGAAAGTAACTGCTGTTTGTTGGGATCCAAAAAAACGATGATGGTAAGGGGAGGTAACTCGTTTTGAGGTTTTACTGAAAACTTAACCGAATCACCATTTTTGAGTTTCATGAGAACTTTGCCCGGCAAGCTAAACTTAAACGAATGCGTAAGAAGCCGTTCAATGGCAAGTGCTAAAATCTCAGGGTCACAGTCTTGCACTTTCGGAAGACGCATTTTGGCTTTGGTGGTGGTGAAATTCAGAGAAATTGAGGCGTGAATGGACTTTGCGACCCTGGTGACAAGGGCATCAATATTTTCGTCAGCCATTGATTTCCGTTCGTTGTTAGAATCCATGGCAAGTTCCCTTTGTCAAAACCGTTTACTTGTAAATTCAGAATGTATTAGATACATTTGCTGGGCAGATTTAAAATAAATTTTGTCCTGAAATAAATTTAACAAGTTTTCTGGTGTGATTACCACTCATTTTTTTGCAGACCTTTTAGTGCCTTAAAGAGTATTTTCTTGTTTTTTTTACAAGAAAATACTCTGCGAAAGGCACTTATCCCGTTCATCGGGGTTTGTCTGAAAGGAGTGTGGCATGATGAGTTATGGTATTACAGTCTGAAGTTTTGTTGCCGGACTATGACTACTTCAACCGAACCTGCTTTAACGATATAGCTTGCTAATCTGCCTGAACTCGGGTTTAACCTCCCATCAGTATACGAACTATACTATAGCTTTTTTTGTGGGCAGATAGATGAAGTACTGATTACAATCCTTTTAAATCCTTTTTGTGAAATGAAACAATATCAATACGTTGCATATAATAAATCTGGCCATGATGTGGAGTTCTGGGTTTGTGAGAGCTGCCGAAAGCAAAATAACAGCCTTATTTTGGAAGGCAAATGGCGTTTGATTGATAGGCAAGATGAAGAGGGATTGACTTGTAGTGAGTGCCATTGCGGAGAGAAAAAAGAGGCTGAGCAACTTTAACGGCACCTAAATCAAAGAAGTTTCTTTTGCGCATGCCATCTTCACATTTGCTGGGGATGGCTTTTTTGTTTTTTCAGTTTGTGCACGCTTTTATGATGGAAAACCGCGAACAAAATTTGAATAATTGAGATTGTTATATTGTCTGATACATGTAAAAAATGTGCTGAATGCTGCAAGCATTATCCACTTGTTGATCTCTCCGAAAATGAAATAAGGTCTCTTGAAAAAGAGACGGGGAAAGACCCTGATCTGTTTACAAATAAAAAAGGTAGATCAGTAGAAGAGTACTTTTTGCAATTTAAAAAAAATGGAGAATGCTGCTTTCTGGTTGAAGGGAATGGCGTTTTTTCTTGTAGCGTATACGATGCCAGGCCGGAAATTTGTAGAAACTATCCTTCAAGACTCATTCAGAAAGATGTCTGTGAGGCAAAAAGAAAGATTTTTATGGAGATTTCTGGCGCCGCAGGACTAAGATAATGGTATCCTTAAGCTTGACACTGTTCTAACCCTTCCAGACTTTTAAACCACAAGGTGATCCCATGAAATTGCTTGTCCGAAACCTTAGCCGCTCTACCACAGAAGCGGAACTTCTTGAAATGTTTAGTAGCTACGGGGCCGTACAATCCTGCACCCTGGTTACTGATAAAGAAACCGGCAACTCAAAAGGCTTTGGTTTTGTTGAGATGCCAAAGCCTGGGGATGCCAAAGTAGCGATGAAGAAACTTAATGGTCAGGATGTGGCTGGCAGTAAGATCCGTGTTAAAAAAGCTGAGTAGAGCGATAAACGCAGCCTCCAAGGGAAATGCCTGATTTTGCAAAGAGCAGTTTCGATTCCTTTTAAAATGACGTGAGAAGATGGACGACAGCAATATTATAGAGTTAACACCGTTTCGAGCGGATCTGACGCGTGCTCTGGCACGACGGGGTGAGCGTCTTCTGGCCTCGACAGACCTGGCCGAGGATGTTGCCGAACTTGAGCCCTTAGAGGCGTACTATATTGTCAGGGAGATTGGCCTGGGTCAGTCCCTGCCGGTTCTGCTACAGTTAAGCCCGCAACAGTTGGAGACCTGTGTTGATCTGGATTGTTGGCATCGTTACGACTTTGCTGCTGATAGTCTTGATGAATGGCTGGCTGTTTTTTCACTTGCTGGCCCAGAAACATTGGCGCAGACTTTTTTTAGCCTGGACTATGTGGTGCAGCTTCTATTCCTGGCCCAGACCGTCACGGTGTACGACCCTGATACAGATCAAGTTCCACCTCAGGATGAGGATGATGAGGACAGTAAAACTAGGGCCATGACCCCAGATGGCTTCTACCTCTTGGAATTAAAAACTGAGCTGGATTTGAAGGTTCATCCGTTTACCTTGTTGGATGCGATGTACATGTTTGATAATGCTGCCACTCACCAACTTCTTAGCGAGGTCCGAGTTGATTTGCAGAGTCAGATTGAAGAAGAAGCTCTGCGTGTTCGCAACAACCGGATGCAGGATATCGGCTTTGTGACACCGGACGAGGCCAATGTTTTGTTCTCCAAGCCAACCAGTCATGGTGCGGTACCCCGACCTCTTAAACCGGTACATGATCTCTTTACCGGAGTGCCATCTTTGTACGCCACGCCCTTTATTGAAACGACTTTGTTACAGCGGGCCTTATCGCTGGTTACTGATCTGGAGTTTTTATCCCGGCTGGAGCAGGAGGTTGTGTGGGCAATAAACAGTGCCATAATCGCCTACGGTGAAAAGACGAGCGATACGAATCAGATTACTGATATTGCTAAGCGGGTCCGGGACACCATCTCTTTGGGCTTGGAATCACTTTTAGTTCAGCATGAATCAGACTGTCTGCTGGATGGGCCGGAGGCAGCGGCTAAAGCATGTGATCTGCTGGCGGATTGGTGTCTGACCGATCTTTTTCGGCAGGGCTTTACTGTGACACAACCCCTTAAGCATGAAGCGCAAAAAGCCTTGCGTGAACCACGGTTTCGTGAGTGGTATAATCTCTCGGATGCTTTACAGTCGGAAAATTTGGATGAAGCGGGCGATCAGCAGGATCGAGCCTTTGTATCTGCTTTGCTCGGTCGGCACCCCTTGCGTGGTGGTTTTAATTCTGCCAATGCTGAAGAGGTTAAAGCTTTTGGCCGCCTTGTGGATGTCAAGGAGGCTCACGAACGTTTGAAACAGTTACTTGTCAAGGTCTGTCGTTAACACAGCTAGCAATAAGGTCACTAAGCCATTGTCCGAAAATCACCTGGTCTGGCAGCAAAACTGGGTGGTTGTTTTTTTACGCTCCAGTTTGTCATACATTTCAAGCATTTTGTGATAGTTTGGATGAAGTGTTGTGTCTATCAGAAACTCTTCGCCGTTGACTATACGCAAGGCTTTTTCAACTTTTTGCCGTCCAAATATTGTAAGCAGAGCACTCTCATACTCCTCCCAGATCAGCTTTTTTTTGTCCATCCAGATGAGTTCTGCGACAACATGACCTAGCGTATTAGTGCCGGACTCCAAGGCAGCTATGGCCTCTTCTCTGTTGCCAAGAATCAGATGTATTTGCGCTTTAAGTTCAAGCATAGAGAAACTGTTTTCGAAAATAACCCCGATATAGCTTTCGACATTAAGGGAGTCGTCGAGAGAGTCAATGTTTTCTAAAATTTCCTCGGGGTTGAAATCCTCAAAATGCAAAATCATGTTGCGAACCAACTTGCCGCGATTTCTATTATTGTAGATCAAGTCATCTATGGGGTAGACTTCAGATATTCCAGGGACAAGTATCTGGCACGAATAAAAGCCAAGGAAGTTGTATTCTCGCAGATATATCTCTTTGTTCATGGTTAAAAGGATGCAGGCCAGGAAGTTGCTTTCGGCCTCGGTACCTTCACCCTGATAGTTCCATGGGGCGTATTCAAAACTTTTTGCTGAACTTAAGAATCCAAACCCCAACTTGCCATTTGAGTCGATAAAATGCAGTTCAAGGTTGAAACTGCCAGACACAAAGTTCATGTCAAAGGTAGGTACTTCAAAGGAATCCAGGTTTTTTAAATCGCGACCTTGCATTAACTCAGTCATGGTCCGTTCAAGGGAGACTTTTAGAATTGGATGGGCGCCAAAGGAGACAAAAAGGGATGATTTCTTCGGATTAATCAAAGAGATTGCAGTGACAGGGTACTTACCCCCCAAGGATGCATCAAGAACTTCAACGATATATCCAAGTTCACGCAGGGCCAGAACATCACTGTACAGTCCTTCAAAGGACTCGATGATCGCATCGGGAATTTTGGGTAGGGCATAGCCGTTTTTAATGATTTCGATTTTGGCATAACGTTCGAAAATCTCACTGAGTGCTTGAACCTGTGCCTCTTGTGGCGTGTTCCCAGTTGCCATCCCGTTGCTGACGTACAGATTGCTCAAGATGTTCAGTGGAATATAGACCATCTCCCCTGTTGATCGTTTGGCAAAGGGCAGTGCAACTATCGCATTGAGGTAATCACTATTGTAATCAACCAGGTCTTCATCGGAAAGTTCCCCGTCGGGATTATAGATCAGGCGCAGTTCATCACTTAAATATGCCCCGCCAAACTCAAAGGCAACTTGGTCTGGATAATACTTTCGATCCGGCAGGTGAAAGTCGATAAAGAAGTTGTTAGTCTGGAGTCGTTCGATATATTCACCTAAGGCGCTGGCAATGGATGCCTCTGAAATAATACCCTTGCCGTTGGCGTAGATATGATTTGGTGCTTCAACGGAGGCAAGATTGACCGAGTAGCAGTTCTTGAGCGGGTGCTTTTCGTGGGAAAAAATAGTTTCACAGCCAATGTCTGCCAGAACAGCTTTCATCTTGGCTATTGACTCTTCCAAGGGAGCATCTTTTGATAATAAATTCATCTGTACCTGGTTTCTCCTCTTGAGATTCTAATGCGCAGTTATTTTCGCCAAATATGCACGAAAAGAGTAACAGTTTTATGATATCTACTCTATGCTGAAACAGTTGACATTCAAATTAACGCTATGTAGGGTAGTTCTATGTCCCAAACAGTCCGTTTGACCACAAAGCACTACCCATTTAACAGCAAGACAATGAGTTTCGAAACAGGGATGCCGGAGGATTTCAGCCGGATTTTCGGGAAGTGGGTTGGGCTGGGATGAACATAACTCAAAAACTACAATTACAGGGATAACAATGGGCGGAGAAACCGAAAAAGAGATTTTGAAAATTCTTGAAGATGCCATGGCCCGCGAAAAGTCAGCCCATAATCTGTATAAAAGGGGTGAGGAGATTGCGGTTAATGATGAGATGCGCAAAGTCTTTGCCCTGCTGGCCGCTGAAGAACTTAATCATGAGAAGCTGATCAAAGAGATGTTTTATGACTATAAGAAGAAGCTCGGTCTTAAACTCTTAGGCGATGAGAGATGAACATCGCCTTGCGAAGAGGGTGTCGTATTCTGTTCGAGTGGTTATCCGGCCGTAGGAATAAATTCGTAAAAATGGGTATCCTATGAAAAGCGCTCTGATTTCCATAGTAGTGGTTTTTTTTATGGGTATACCTCTCAGCCTGACAGCAAAAGACTCGGCTGGTCCTTTACCGCAAACGACTCTGAGCACCACCAATGTTTTCGTTATTCCTGTCTCTGGTGATGTGGAGCCAGTGATGGCGGCCTATATCAAGAGGGCGGTTGCTGATGCTCTGACTTCCGTTTCTGAGCCTCTTATCGTTCTTGAGATTGATACCTTTGGCGGCCGTGTTGACGCAGCCTTGAACATTGTCGATACCATGATGGGTATCAGCAGGGGGCAATCGATCGCCTTTGTGAAGACCAAGGCCATTTCAGCAGGAGCCCTTATAGCGCTTTCCTGCAACTCTCTGGTGATGAGGCCCAGTACTACCTTGGGCGATTGCGCGCCAATCTCATTTGACGGGAATGAGGCCAAGATGCTCGGTGAAAAATTTCAGTCTCCCTTGCGGGCGAAATTTAGAACTCTGGCCCGTAAAAATGGCTATCCACCCGCGCTAGCTGAATCAATGGTGAGTGCCAGAATGGAGGTTTTCAGGGTTTCATTCCCGGATAAAACCCTTTATCTGGACGCAGAGGCTCTGGCGGATCTTTCGGAGGCTGAAACCAAAATGATAGTGAGCAAGACCACGGTGGTGGCCAAGGACGAGCTGTTGACCATGGACGATGCTGAGGCCCATGAGCTTGGCTTTTCCACGATGACCGCTGAAAGCATAGAAGATATGCTTGGCAAAATGAACATCAAAAATTTTGACCTGGTACGGCTGGAGCAAAACTGGGCAGAGTCGTGGGGTAGAAGAATTGCCATGATTTCGCCAATTTTGATGATTATTGGAATGGCGGCACTGTACACTGAATTTAAAGCGCCCGGCTTCGGCCTGCCGGGGATTACCGGCTTGATCTGTCTGGGCCTTGTTTTGTTTAATCAGCATATTGTTGGCCTGGCTGATAACCTTGAGCTGATCCTTTTTGCCTTGGGTCTTATTTTATTAGGTTTTGAGGTTTTTGTTATTCCCGGCTTTGGCATTGCCGGAATCTCCGGTTTTATGCTCATTGGGGCCGGGTTAATTTTATCGTTTCAGGATTTTGTCCTGCCTGATCCAGCAATGCCATGGCAGGCAGAACTTTTTGCGGCAAATCTGACCAGGGTTCTGATCGCCTTAGTTGGTTCGTTTCTCCTCTCCCTGGCCTTTATCCGTTACGGTCTGCCGCGACTGGGTCGCTACGTCCAAGGCCCGTACCTGGACGATACCCTGGCTGACTCTCATGCGCCGGCTCAAGAAGCGATGCAGGTTGCAGTGGGGCAAACCGGACTGGCTGCCACTGCCTTGCGCCCTGCCGGGAAGATGAATATCGGTGATAGCAATATCGACGTGGTTGCTGAGGGTGTTTTCATTGATAAAGGGAGTGTGGTGAGGGTCATAGCTGTAAAAGGAAGCCGGGTTGTGGTTGCGCCTGTACCTGATGAAGGCAATGGTTGAGGATTAAACATGAAAACCATGGTTTTGCCGATAATTCTGCAACTTGTCGGAGTTGCTGTTGTTTTTGCGGAGATATTTATTCCATCCGGAGGACTGCTGGGCCTGGTTGCGGCTGGCTTGTTCGGGTATTCGCTGTTTATTGTTTTTTCGGATGTTTCAAGCATGGCCGGGGGCTATTTTCTGGCAGCGGATATCATTGGCCTGCCATTTATTATCGCGTGGGGCCTTAAAATGCTGGCGCATTCTCCTGCAACATTAAACAATACTCTTTCCAGTCAGGAGGGTGTGATAGCCCAGAACCCGGATCTGGAACTGTTTGTAAATAAGACGGGAGAGGCTCTTGCTGATCTTCGGCCCAGCGGCCCGGCTCGCATTGATAACCAACGAGTGGATGTTGTCAGTCGTGGAGAATATATAGATAAGGGCAGTAAAATAATGGTAGTGAAAGTGAGGGGTAATCAGGTTGTGGTAGCGCGGCAGCCTGATGACAGTAATACAATAAAATAGCAGTGGTATCGCTGTTATACGACGGTGGTAGCATTGGTAGCCAATGAGGGGGTGAGTTTATGAATATTGCAAATCTTGGAGTTCTGGTGGTTGGTGCAGCAGCACTGGTGTTGGTCTACTTTGTCTGGTCAGCCTTGGCGTTGTGGATTCAGGCTCTGGTCTCAGGAGCACGAGTTGGGTTGGTGAGTATTATTTTTATGCGTTTTAGGAAGGTGCCCCCCCAGATGGTTGTTGGGGCCAAAATCATGGCTGTAAAGGCTGGAATTGACCTTTCCACTGACAATCTAGAATCTCACTATCTGGCTGGTGGAGATGTTCAGCGGGTTGTTCAGGCTTTAATCGCGGCAGACAAAGCCAATATCGAGCTTGCGTTTAATCAGGCAGCGGCAATCGATCTTGCTGGGCGTAATGTTCTTGAGGCCGTCCAGATGAGTGTTAATCCAAAGGTAATTCAAACTCCAAACGTTACCGCAATGGCCAAGGATGGTATTCAGCTGAAAGCTATTGCCCTGATCACAGTTCGTGCCAACATTGACAGGTTGGTTGGTGGTGCTGGAGAGGAAACAATTCTGGCACGAGTCGGCGAGGGCATTGTTTCTACCATCGGTTCGGCGGTGTCCCATAAATCGGTGCTGGAAAATCCCGACATGATTTCCAAAACCGTACTTGCTAAAGGTTTGGATGCCGGAACTGCCTACGAAATTCTCTCTATTGATATTGCCGATGTGGATGTTGGTAAAAATATCGGTGCCGAACTTGAAACCGATCGGGCTGAGGCTGATAAAAAAATCGCCCAGGCCAAGGCCGAGGAAAGACGGGCCATGGCCTTTGCGGTTGAGCAGGAGATGACTGCTCGAGTGCAAGAGATGCAGGCCAAGGTTGTGGAGGCAGAGGCCCAGGTGCCACTCGCTATGGCTGAGGCCTTTCGAAGTGGTAATCTGGGGGTGATGGATTATTATAAAATGAAAAATATTGTGGCAGACACCAAGATGCGCAGCGTCATTGGCGGAGAAGATGAAGTTGAGCGCAGTTGCGAGGATACTAAGAAAATCAAGTAATGAAGTCCATTGATTGAGGTGTCGATATGGAAAAAAAAGAAGTTCTGTTTCTCTTGATTTTTATAGCCTATTGGGCCTTTGCTTTTCTTGCCAAAAGGTTTAGTGCGCGACAGAAAGAGAATCCGCAAGAAAACAAAGGTTTTACGTTACGGGTTCTGGAGTTTATTGCGGCACTGAAGGAAGCCGGTGATAATGAACTGAGAGTTGATGGTGAAGGCTCACAGTGGCGGCCAGCGCCTGCATATAGTGATGAATTTGTGCCTCCTCTGGTTCCCGAAAGTCAGCCGGTCGAGAGCCAGTCAGCCAGGCCTGTTGGTCGTAAGGTTGTCCAAAAGCCTGCTGCAAAAATAAAAAAAGATCCGTCGCCAACGGTAGTTATGTCAAGAAAAAAGGCGGCAGGAGTTAAGTTCTCTAAAAAGAAATTGCGTAAGGCTGTAATCTGGGCGGAAATTATTGGTACTCCAGTTGGTCTGCGGGATAGTTAGCGGGTCAGTTGGCAATGTACTTTTATTTCAAGCAAGGCACGCTTTCAGAGCAGAGTTGAGAGTAGGGTATTTGAAAGAAAAGCCTGCGTCTAAAAGTCTTTTTGGGTAGACTTTTTGGCCGGTGGTCAGGATTTGGGCACCTTCGCCAAACAGGATATTGAGTACGAATTCCGGTACTGGCAGGATTGTGGGTCTTGATAAGATTCTTCCGAGTTCTTTGGTAAGTTCCCTGTTCGTTGCAGGCTCTGGGGCCGTCACGTTATAAATTCCGCGGCATGATTGGTCGGAGATGACAGTCTCGAACACTTTGGTTAAGTCCTCAAGATGAATCCAGGAAAAGGCTTGTTTTCCACTGCCTATTGTTCCTCCAACGCCTAATTTGAATGCCGGCAGCATCTTCTGTAACGCACCACCATCCTTACCCAAAACAACCCCTAAGCGCAAAACAGTTGCCCGGACACCGAGGCTTTCGGCAGCAAGAGCCGCATCTTCCCAGGCGCCGGCAAGGTTTCCAAGAAATGTATCGGCCCTGTAGTTATTTTCCTCAGTGTGATCTCCCTCTGAAGCGTAAATCCCGATGGCTGAAGCAGACAGAAAGGCCTCTGGTTTTTTCTCCATTAATGAGATTGCCCTCACAAGTTTCGTGGTGAGGGTTATTCTGCTGTCGTAAAGATTTTTTTTGAATGATTCTGTCCAGCGTCCGAGCACTGGAGCGCCTGCCAGATTAATTATCACCTCAACGCCAGCTATTTTTTTGGCAAGAACACTCTCTTCACACTGAAAATCGATCCGGCCAAGCGGGATAACTTTCCAGCCTTTTATTGTTAATGTTTTTTGCAGATAAGTGCCGACAAACCCGGTGGCGCCTGTCAGGGCAACTGTTTTTTGGTGTTTGGCTCCTGGCATTATTTCTGCTCCATCAATGGTAAATAAAAAATGTAGTTATTCAGGTGGGGCCACCCAAATAGTTTCAATAAAATTAGAGGGCTAACTCTCCTAATGCAGTTGAAAATAGAAGATATTGGGCTTTGTGCTGCTTGGATTGAGACTGAATTTCTAGTATAAGCTCGTGGGGCGCGAGATTAGTAGGTGAAAGATCAGAAAATTTCGAGATATAACCCCACATATGGAGCAGTGAGTTCTGGAGCCCTTTGTTTGATGGAGGTGATTGCAGAAGAGACACGAACCCGAGAGCTAACTCATCAAAGGCAATTGAGTTTTTTGCCACACGCCTGCCAATTTGTTGGTACAGCTTATAGTCTCTGGCCATTACTGAGTACTTGTGTTGAGCCCAAAGTTCTTGGCTGTTTTTAGGAAGGGGAATTCTTCCACAGGCCTTATTGCTGTATTTGTCGTGCAATATCTTGTACTGACGTCCAGGAGAATCAATAAAAATTTTCGGCCAGACTGGCTCCTGATTTCCCACACTTAAAGGGCTATGATGATTGAAGTCTCGCAGACGCATTTCCGAGACCAGTAGTGCGTGCCTCACAACGAGAGCTGCCATACAGTTTTGCCAGCGTAATGTTTCTGGATGTCTCGAGTACCCTTTTTTGCCATTGGTCAGGATAGAAAAGATACCATGCAGCTCTCTATGCTCTCCAAGCAGACTCTTGTCATTCAAAAAACCTGGATTAACGTCCCATATCCTCATTTTTGAGCGCCTTATCCTGGCAAAGCTCTAAATTCAGCTTTGCTTACGCTGGCAGTTAAGTTACTCTTCTCCGGCGCCAATCAAGGGCAGAGTTTTTTCTACACGGAAGTAGACAAGATGTTTGGGGCCTTTGTCTTTATCTTCTTTTTCTGAGAGAGACCGCCGGGTCATTTTCTTTATAAGCGCTTCGTCAACGCTCTCTTCGGTTTTTTTAAGCAAAAGGCGTGTTCCTGAGTACCCACCGCCACTTTCAATGAAAAGGTAGGCGGCAGAATCAGTTGATTGTAAATTGCTATAAGTCAACCGCTCCCGCATTATAAAGGCCACGCTGCCATCTTCTACTACATGTGGTTTTGAATATATTGCAGTGTTCACAGTTCCATCGCTGTCAGCTGTGGAAAGCACCCCTGTGCCTGTTTTCGTTTCAAAATATTCTTTAAGGTTCATTGTGTTTCACCCCTGTTTTATCAGTAATGTTTTTTCTATGTTCTTTATGGCCTAGTGTTCTGTCGAGATACCCATGTTTCTCAAGTCTCGTAAAACGCGGACAACCTGTTTCTCGTTGCAGTCCGTAATCTTGTATGTATTCTTTGTCCCGTCTAGAAAATAGATTATAAAATTGCCCTTTCCGTCCGTTAAGGCTTTTCTCACGTATCTACTATGTAACCACGGATTAATTTCTTCGAGAAAATCATGTATGCTACAGCCCTTCATGTTGAGCCTCCAATTATTTTTATGCTTTAAAACCCCTCATTGGTTTGTGTGAGGGGTTTGTACTTTATCAGGTTTTTGTCGGTCGTACTCTTACCTTCAACAATAAGTCGGAATTGTTTTGACACAATAGGTAAAAAAATATAGTAAATTAATTATAAAAACTACCATTGCGTGGTGCTGATGGCAGATAAAAATATATACAAAGTGGTCATCGATTCGCTCTCTGCCCATAGAGCTATCGAGACTAACAGGTCCTGGCAGCAGTTTGGCAAAGAGAACAAGCTCACTGGTTCTGCGGACTGTGTCGGTATCAACTACCTTTTTATCTGCGATCAGGCAAGTAAATTCAGGTGTGGTATGCTGTTCGAGTTGTTTGACACAAAAATTGTTTAACCTGAAAGAGAAAAACGCAAATGGCACTCAATAGAATTGGTCTTCTTACCTATCCTCTGCAGGCTGTTTTTCAGTATCAGCCGGGTAGGGATCTGCTGGGCTCTTCTAACGCCTTCAATACTGTTGACCAATTGCGCATTAACACCGAGGCCGATATCGCCCAAAATGTATCTGGCCAAAACGCCCTGCTCATTACCGACACCTTACGAAATTTGAAGTTCACCCCACCAGAACCGCAAGACCCGTTACTGCCAAATACAACACCGTATACTATTTTACCTTTGGCCGAGTTTGACAACTTGAATCTGATTCGTCAAAATCCGTTGCTTGATGTCGGGAGTCAGCAGGCTTTGAATCTGGTTTCTGTTGGTGAAGACCAAGAACGTAGTGTGGTACCTAAGCCGGTAGAGCGGGGAGCGGTTCAAAGCCTTACCTCTGAACCCCGGACATCAGGTAGTTTGCCAGCCCCGGCAGAAACTCAACCTGCAGCCTTAGTGGTTGGTGGTTCTTTTCAGAATTCTGAAAATCTAACCAACTCGGCGAACACTGTTGGGGGCTCTCAGCCTGTTGGGCTGTCGACATCGAGTCAAACGCCAAGTGATTTGCAACTTGGTGTTGATTTTCCAGCCAGCCAGGCCCTGAATCCGGCGTCGTTGCCATTTCTTTTGCATCCCTCCCGGACACCATATGCGCTGGCCGCTTATGAGGTAAGAGAACAGGTAGTGATTCCCGGGGAGCCCGAGCCCGTGAGTCAGCAAGTTCAGCCTATATCACCTGTCGCAGGGGTGCAAAGTATCGATGGCCCCAAAGTTCAGGTGGCGCAGGAAAGGGGCAGGGAAACGCCGCGCCGGCAGACTCAGCCATCAGCCTCATCGTCAGTAAAATCTATTAAATACATGCTTAAAAAGGCCAACGAGGATCTGATTGCCAGAGGCTCACCGCTTCATCTGGTTCTTGCCCAGAACGAAACGGGATTTCAGTTAGATGTATACGATTGCTCTTTTCCCGGACTCTGTTCCTTGACACATGATGTGTCGCTTGAACTTGAGAATTTAACGACTATTCTGGCCAATCTTGCCAACGAAACAGGGCTTATCGTGGACAGCAAATTATAAGTTGACAGTTCATTAATGATCATTTACGAGAGTACTAATTTACAAAAAATGGAGTGAGAGATGGGCAAGGAAATTGGTTTTGTCGGTATGGGGATCATGGGGGAACCTATGGCTCAAAACTTAATTTCAGGGGGTTTTACCCTTACTGTTTATAATAGAACCGAGAGCAAAACCCTGCCCCTTAGGGATTCAGGTGCCGATGTTGTCACATCAGCCCTGGCAGTTGGCAAAACCAACGAAACGGTTATCCTGATGTTGACCGGACCAGAGGCTATTGAGGCGACACTGTGGGGGGGAAATGGCCTGATTGGCACAGGGTCAATTTGTCGAACGGTCATTAACATGAGCACTGTATCGCCAGCCTATACAAAGGACTTGAACGAAAGACTTGCTGCTAACGGTGTTCTCCTGATTGACGCACCTGTGTCCGGTTCAAAAAAACCAGCCCAGGATGGAACACTTGTTATTTTAGCCGGCGGTCCTGAAGAGGTGGTTGAAAGCCTGGAACCAGTTTTTCTGAAAATGGGGAAAAAAGTTGTATATTGTGGTGAGGCTGGGTCAGCTTCGACTATGAAGATGGTTGTTAATCTTCTCTTATGCACAATGGTGAGTGGCTTAGCCGAGTCTTTAACCCTTGGTGAGAAATGCGGTTTGTCAAAAGATGCGATTCTTGAAACGGTGTTAGCCGGGCCTCTCAGCTGTGGATTGTTCAACTTAAAGGCGGAGATGTTTACAACAGGAGACTATCCCGTGCAGTTTCCATTTAAACATATGTATAAAGATTTGAATTTTATCCTGGCCACTGCCCAAGAAAACGGTATGGCGGCAGAGATTGGCGAGACACTCCGGAAGCTCTATGGTGAGGGGATGCAACAGGGTTTTGCCGACCTTGATTTTGCAGCAATTAAACAGGTGATCGAGGCAAAATATAACTATGATTAAAAAAGATATTTTCAACAAGGATGTTAAGGGACGCCTTAAGTCCTCGGCAAAGGATAAAATATACCGGTTTGTTATGGCCGACAGTATGATCAAAGGGGCTGTCGTTCACTCAACCCAGATGGTTAAAGAGATGCAGGCAAACCATGAAACAGGGCCGTTGGAGACTCTGATACTGGGGCAGGCATATATTGCGGCAACTCTTATTTGCTCGGGACTCAAGGGTAAGAATGACAGGATAAGCATGACGATACAATGTTCAGGTCCTGTAAAGGGGCTCGATGTTGAAGCAAATGTGTTTGGCGAGGTTCGGGGATACCTTAAAACACAGCGCATAGAGGTTGAAGATCCCCAAAAGATGGGTAGTCTGGCAGCACTATTCGGACCTGGTTTTCTTACGGTGACTCAATATCTGGAAAATGCCTCTGCTCCCTACGCCGGGCAGGTGGCGCTCGAGTACGGCAGCATTGCTGAGGACCTGGCTAATTATTTCTTGGTCTCAGAACAGCTTCCTTCCGCATTTAAATTAAGTGTGTTTTTTGATGGTAATGGGGAGGTTCAGGGCGCAGGTGGAATTTTTCTCCAGGCCCTTCCGGGCGTCGATCCTGCGATGGTAAGTGAGGCGGAAAAAGTGATTCGGGAGATTGATTCATTAGGTGAACTGTTTTCAAAGGGACAAACTCCAGAAGCGATACTTATGGATACGTTTTCAAGTCTTGAACCGAAAATATTAAATAATACCCGTGTTGAGTTTTTCTGCAGATGCTCAAGGGACAGAATGGCAGGGTATTTAAAAAGTCTGCCCGAAGAGGAAAGAAAGGATATGCTGGAGAATGGTCCGTTTCCTGTGCAAACGCGCTGCCATCATTGCAACTCAGTATATCAGTTCAGCAAGGAAGATTTGATGAATACCGATGCATAATATTTGAGTACTTCATAGCGGAATACAAAAAAATGCTTGAGGAGCATTTCGCAGATTATTACGAGAATTTTGATAAGTACCTTAAGGGAAAGAACAAGGCTCTTAACTAAAAAAAGAAGGGGACTATGACGCCAGAGGCAATGAGAGCAAAAGCAATAGATCTTTTCACCAGAAGAGAAACAAGGGACACTTCCCGTATTTATTAACCCCTGATCTTTTTCAAGTTAACTTCCCCACATGCCAACTATGCCCGCGTCATAGCCCAGGTACTTGGTGGATAACAACCTGTTGGTTGTTCCGCATACTGAAAGTTCACTGGCGCGGGGTATAGGGTTGATAAATTTGGTCTATGCACAGTATCTGAATCGTAAGATCAGGGCGACCAAGTAAGAGGTGCAGAGCGCGATAACAAATAGGGGAAGTGTCCACCTTTACCCCGTAAAAATTTAATCTGGCCCCTTTTTCCTTTCAATTTCAACGACATTTCATGCACATGAAATCCCTGTGATGCAAAACCGGACAAACAGGTACAATGTATACATTTGAATACACACCTCAGGCAGTAAAATTGATCAACCCACGTTTTTTTGCCGTTGCAAAAGAGAGTACAGATCTTGATCAGATGCGCAAAAAATTAGCCACTCATCTGTACATCATTGAGCTCGAGTCATCCGAAGCATACGATCAAGATGCCGCAATTTTTGCCCGTATTCGTGATACCTCACAAGTTCTTCGCAATATGCTAAAAAAAAGATCGGATGACCTTGCCGGTTTTTCTATGGCCCAAGCGATTTATGATATGGCTCATGAAAATCCGCGCCTCGATTTGACTCCCGCCTTTTATGCGGATTTACACCATCTTCTTTTAGGAATTCAAGGCAAAGGCTCCCGTAAGTCTTTTGATAACATCCATCTGTCTGCCATAAATGATCAGGGAAGGCCTGCGGCAATTCATCGTTCCCGACAGCTGGATGAAATCCGCACAGAAGTTGATCAGAAAATTAGTCAGTATAAAACCGGACTTGACACGCGTTCGATTGCCAGACGGAACAAAAGGCGCGACAAAATTATTACAAGATTAAATGCCTCATTGGATGATTGGCAGAACTGGCACTGGCAAATCAAAAATATTCTCAAAGATCCTGAAATTCTACAGGAGCTCGTTAAACTGAGCAGAGAAGAAAAAAAGGCGGTTAAAACGGCCAGGAACCATAACCTTCCATTCGGAATTACACCTTATTATCTCTCACTCATGGATGACGACCATAACCGGCGTGACATTTCAATCAGAGCCCAAGTTTTACCTCCCGCCGATTATGTGGCCCAAGTCATTTCCTATAAAGAGAAATCTGGATTTGATTTTATGGGAGAGGAAGATACGTCGCCTTTCGACCTGATTACCCGAAGATACCCGGCGATCTGTATATTCAAACCTTTCAATACCTGTCCACAGATCTGTGTTTACTGTCAGCGTAACTGGGAAATTGATGATGCCATGTCCCCACAAGCATTTGCAGGCATGCAGCAGGTCGATGCAGGTATCAAATGGATCAAAGAACATCCAACCATACACGAGGTTCTCATAACAGGCGGCGATCCACTTGCTATGGGCGATGTAACAATATCCAACATACTTGCTAAAATAGCTGATATTCCGACTGTTGACAGAATACGAATTGGCACCCGTATACCTGTTACCATGCCAATGCGCATTACAGCCGATCTGGCTGATATTCTTGCACAGTTCCGGGAGTTGGGAAGACGGGAGGTGGCCATTACCACTCATATCCAAACCCCTTATGAAATCACACCTGAACTCGTCAAAGCGGTGGAACGTCTGCGCTCCCGTGGACTCCCTGTGTACAACCAGTTGGTATACACCTATTTTGTTTCCAAGAGATTTGAGGCTTCAGCCCTGCGAAGACACCTACGTTTGATCGGAATTGACCCATACTATACTTTTAACACAAAAGGAAAAGATGAGACGCTGGCCTATCGTGTCCCCATTTCAAGACTGGTCATGGAACAGCAGGAAGAGGCACGGCTGTTGCCCGGCCTGGAAAGGACAGATGAAGCAGTCTTTAACGTGCCGAGGCTGGGGAAGAATTATCTCAAATCAAGAGATCATCGAGATCTTCTTTCGATCTTGCCGAATGGCGCCAGAGTGTACGAGTTCTATTCCTGGGAGAAAAATTTATCCAATAAAACGAACACTTACTCTTCCATTGATGTGCCAATTCTGGACTACTTAAAAAGGCTTGAAAAAGATGGGGAGAACCTGCAGTATTATGACACGATCTGGTATTATTTCTAGTGCCTTAGTGGTTGTTTGCTAGACGTCTTACGCTTATGCTTGTCTAGAGACAAAGGAGATGTTGTTGCTTTATTGCTTTAAGGGCTTCTCCCTCATGTCCATATATAGAATGGAGAAACAAGGGACACTTCCCGTATTTATTAACCCCTGTTCTCTTTCAAGTTAAATTCCCCACATGCCAACTATGCCCGCGTCATAGTCCTGGTGCTTGATGGATAACCACCTGTTGGTTGTTCCGCATACTGAAAGTTCACTGGCGCAGGGTATAGGGTTGACAAATTTGGTCTATGCACAGTATCTGAATCGTAAGATAATGGCGACCAAATAAGGGGTGCAGAGCGCGATAACAAATAGGGGAAGTGTCCCCCTTTACCCCACGGTAGGCAGGGCCGGCTATGACTTGGCCACCAAGGCCACATCAACAAGTAATTGTGACAAGAATAAGGTTTGAGATTTCTCTGGAAAGAAGTTAGCTAGAGAGGGATAATAGTAGTATCAACCATTCTAGCGGAGAACACTAATGCACCTACAGAAACTAATGGATATCATTGTAAATGAAAAAACGAGAGAACCGTTTATTTGTATTAAGGATCTTGTTACGAATGGTCTCTCCCTGGATAGATTTACTGATGATAGTTTTGGACCGGCGTGCCGTCATGAAATAACCCTCTTTCTTGCTTCTTGGTGTAAACTTGTTGGTCTTAAAACAGATATCTATCGTGATTGGCTGACATGCTACTGCGTAGATGTCCTTTCCATAATTTCTTCAAGTTCAGCATCGCAAATTCGTCATAGTACCAAGTCATCTATCAATTATATCCATCGTAGTGACATCCAATTTTCTTGCAACTGCGAAAACAATATCTTCAAAGCTCTGTGTTCATCTGATTGTCATGTTTATGATGAGATGAAGGATATCTATTTAAAAAAACTTGAGACAGAGCAAAAGAAAATTGAAGAATATCAAAGAATAGCAGAGGCAAATAAACCCGACGACACAGCCCCAAAGCCTTTATCAGTTTATGAACGATATAAACAGCAATTCGAGGAAGCTGTTTCTCTAATCAAAGAATATCTTGAAAAGGGGGATACGAAAAAGAAAATCGCTGTTCTTCTTAACGAAAAAGGATACAAAACAAGCACTGGAAACGACTGGACAGCAGCTATAGTCTCTGGGGTTGCTATAAAAAAAGGGTGGACACCTAAGCGAAAAAAACATACGGAAAAACAAACACCGTCCCAGTTAAAGTTATTTTGAAATTTGACATTACAATCAAATGGCGACAGCATTATCGAGCCATTGATTCGCCAGATCCTTAAGTATCAAGCGTTAGTAGCGGTATGATGATTTTATGTACCACTTAATTTGGGGAAAAATATTGAAAGTTTTAACCAGGCTCAAAGGAGGTTCTAATGTTTAATAAAAAAATGTTTGCGGGTATGAGACGTGTCGGCGTAGGTGTTGCCATATCAAAAAGTAAATTGTCAAGTGCGATGCTTGAAATACTTCTTCAGCTCCCAACAGGAACAACCAGATTAAAAGAAACAATTGTGGCAAACATGGGCATTGTAGGCCAGATGGCGGCGACACGAGATATTACTGTTGCGTGGAATGAAACAAAAAAGAAAGCTGTAAAGGATTATCCTAATATATTCATACTTGATGGTCGTAAAGTGCTCCACTGGAATGATGGTTCAAGGAAGATATTGGACACGAAAATTTCATCCGTAAATTTCAAAAAGCTCAATGAATTGGCAGATATCGAGGGTTGCACTGTGAATCAACTTATGTCAAAGCTGATATCAGTCTATAAGAAAAATGTAACGGCCCAATAATCTACGAGATCCCTATTTTAGATGAAGAAATTGAAAAATTCTTCGGGATCAGTATTGAGAGGCATCAAAACAAATTCATAACTATAAATTCCTATCGAAAGGAGGCAGCCAAAGCTTTAATGCATATACTTCGCCGACCGGAAAGCACAAACAGTATAATTGCATTACCTCCGAGTGGCTTAATGGGCGGTTATTGGCGAGTTTTGAAGAACACAGAAGGAGTTGTTATTGCTCTCTCAGATAAGCCAGAAAACCTACTCAAAAGAATTACATTTTATGACATCGATTCTCAGCCAATCGAAAAACAGCTAACAAAAAAAGAAAAACAATTGTATTTTCGAGAAATAAAAAAGGATTAGAAATGCTCAAAAAAGGATTTATCCCAAACAAGTTAAGGCCATGGATTGAGGCAAGGAATAAATATAACTTGAGTCATACCCAAATTCAGATGGCCAGGGAACTTGCTTTAAATCCAAAAAAATTAGGTAGTCTTAGCAACTCTGAAAAACAATTATGGAAGCTCCCACTAGCAGAGTTCATCGAAGACATTTACTTCAAACGCTTCAAAAAGAGAAAACCAGACAGAGTAACATCTATTGAGCAATCGGTGGAAGATAAAACAAGAAAAAAAGCTGAAAACAACGCACACAAAGAAATGACAAAGATATAATCTATACGTGTCTGTCCGCACGGACACTCAACAAGAATCTAGACTGATTCATATCCCCATTACAAGAAATTCAATATGGAAAAATGTACAGCATGTAACGCCCGGAAAGGAAAAAGAAAGTGTAAGGCCACTGAGACATTTATTTGCAGCCTATGTTGTGGTCAATCACGAAGTAAAGACAAGTGTGATGGTTGTTCTTTTTACAAAGATCCTGAGCATACGAGAAATTACAGGAAGGTGCCATTCTATGAAACTCAAGAGATGTCTAATAGTATGGTTTTACCGGGCATTTCTAACGTTATTGAATCAGCGATAGTACAATTCTACTATGACAATGACGAACTTGTGACGGATAGCGATGCTGCCCGGATAGTAGAACTCTTAATGGATCAATATCATTTCAACGATGAAGAGCCCCGTGCAAGTGACCCACTGCATACGGCCGGTTTCGATTTCTTATCTCTGGTGATCAAGGGTGATCTTGATGATATTTCTGAAAAAGAACTGGTGAAGGTTTTGGCTGCGATATATAGATCTATCCAAAGAAGAACTGATGGCCGGATAGAATATATAAATTTTGTTCGCAACCATGTTATTTAGCGCCAGGGTTACGCATGGAGTGATATGTTTTGCTCAAGAAATTAGGCAATAATAGGTGGGAGAAACAAGGGACACTTCCCGTATTTATTAACCCCTGTTCTCTTTCAAGTTAAATTCCCCACATGCCAACTATGCCCGCGTCATAGTCCAGGTGCTTGAAGGATAACCACCTGTTGGTTGTTCCTCATACTGAAAGTTCACTGGCGGGGTATAGGGTTGACAAATTTGGTCTATGCTCAGTTTCTGAATCGTAATATCAGGGCGACCAAGTAGGGGTGCAGAGCGCGATAACAAATAGGGGAAGTGTCCCCCTTTACCTCTTCCATGTATGCCCTGCTTTTGACATCAACCTAAACGGGAAATCTCCTCAGGAGATATGTGGACTTGACGCTTAGTGGGAATGTCAAGCTCGACCCAAGCTGTTCTTTAATTTTACTCTGACCCCATTTAACTTTGCCATTTAACTTGCAGGAGAAACACCGTGGCCGTACCCGATTTTCAGTCCTTCTTTTTGCCGCTCTTGAAATTCAGCGCAGACGGCGAAACGCATAGTTTGAAAGATGCTTATGTCGTGATGTCGGAAAATTTCAAGATGAGTGATGCTGACCTGCGCGAAATGTTGCCCAGCGGAAAGCAGACCACTTTCAAGAACCGGGTCGCATGGGCCAATGTATATCTGGCCAAGGCACTTCTCCTGGAGAGGCCCAAACGGGGATTTTTTCGAATTACAAAGCGAGGGAAGGAGTTACTCGATACGAACCCGACAACTATTCGCGTCAACCAGTTAAAGGAGTATCCAGAGTTTGTGGACTTCCATAATCCCAGCGGCATGCAAAGTAAAGAAGATGACAATGTCAGTGCCAATAATGAGGAACGTACCTCCACTCCTGAAGAAATATTTGAAAACGCATACCAAGAACTTCGCAGCAGTTTGGCTAGCGAACTTCTTTCTTATACCTCAAGCAACACCCCTGAGTTCTTTGAACAATTGGTGGTAAAGCTCTTGGTCAAAATGGGTTATGGAGGCTCGATTAAGGATGCTGGTAAAGCCATGGGCCGTAGCGGGGATGAAGGAATCGATGGCATTATTAAGGAAGACAAGCTGGGCCTTGATGTAATCTATATCCAGGCCAAGAGATGGAAGGGCTCTGTAGGGCGTCCCGAAATACAGAAG
>JADGBM010000034.1:7873-26485 GCA_015231515.1 Desulfobulbaceae bacterium | reverse complement strand
AGCTATGAATGTAAAAGAAACAATCAGGGACAGAATACCACGATTCTCAAGAAGACATACTCGATTGCTTACATAATCCAACTTAGTTTTGTGACAATAGCGATGATTGCTTTTTGTTCGCAAATATAGGTCAGGGAGGGGAGGGGTCACCGCTCTTGACCTTTATTTTTCGGGGATTACCCTGCTCACATATGATGAGTTTATTAATCTCTGCCGAGAGCTTGAATGCCGATGCACCGAGGGCAAGATTGAGGCCGTTGTTGAACTTTGTGGCAGAAGACTCTCTCAAACCAAACAATGTCATCGCCGTTACAAGTGAAAATGCATAAGGGAATTAATTCCAGTGTCGTCACCTGTTTGTTTACTGTTAGGAATCCGGACTGCATGTAAGCAGTACTTTGTTGAGTGCCGGGGTTTGAATGTTGAAACGATGGGCTGTTTCAAGAGCCCGCCTGAGCCGATCTGGTGCGGATCGGCCCCTGCATTTATGGTCGGGGTCAGCTGTAAGTGCCTTTGTCAAACTATTGAAAAGTTGTTTGCCGTCAAGTTTGCAATGGGTCAGTGACTCTTGAATGGCGACTACGTCTCTGAAAACTTCTTCTGCAAAGTCACGGTGCCTTTCGAGCAGTTGACCAGTTGTTCCACCCACTGCAAGCCCAGCGATATTTATCGTGAAAACAAAAAGGTTTTTCATAACCAGGGCGTTAGTTAGCTCTGTTGGGCTGGACAGGATAGTTGTCGGAATTTCCTCTGTGGCCAAGGCTGCAGAAAGTATATCTGCCTTTGGGCCGAAGATCGGGGAGGGCAATAATATCTTAACCTCCCGGCCTTTTTTCTTTTCAAACCAGACCGAGATTACCGTTGGATTGTTAATTCCGTGTGAAGTCCAGTCCTCCGGCAGCAATTCGTTTTGGAGAAGTGTGAGTTTTGTCTGCCAGGCCTCTGGTATAGTTTTTAGGGTGCTTGAAAAATCCTTTTCAGCAACGGCCAGAAGGACAAGGCCTGGATCCGGGTAGTTGCTGGCAGCCTCCTCTATTCTGATGTTACGGGTAACTGGGTAGACCGGGTATCCGGATCGCAAAAATCCTTTAGCAAAAACTCCAGCCATTTCGCCAAGCCCTACAATAATGATTGGTTTATGCATAACTCCTCCATGGATATAAAATCAGGCAAAATCGATGCTAGGCAAAATCGATAGTGCCACGGGCTATGGTATCATTAAAGTTGAAGGTGACATTGTCAAGTAATCGTAGTGAGTTCAGTCGATTTATGGAGGATTTTTTCTGGCCAAGGATAATCGATTGGTCTCGCGCTGAGGCATTGATCTGTCGGATTGAACTGTTTTTTGTCAGCGTTTTTCGAATTGTTTTAAAATAGGCTCGGGAAAGCACGAGTTCCCCTAGCGCTGGGTGATAAGGCCCGGCAATAACGCTGGCTTCAAGCGCTCTGGATGGCTGTAGTCCCATCCGAATAACGGAAATGTTACTTTCTTCAAGCACTGTTTTGATGCGTGAACATAAGGCAATGGCCTTATGGAGTGAGAGCGGCCGATACTGGCCGTTTGTATACATTGACTCCAGGGCACTGCCTTTGAGCACCAGGGCGGGGTAGAGTCTGGCGAAATGTGGGCCGAGTTTGGCCAGATACTTTGCGCTGTGAATTGCGCTTTTTGTTGAATCTCCGGGTAGTCCCAGCAAGAGTTGGGCTCCGACCCTGAAACCGCCTTTTTTTAAGATATGAAGGGCTGTTTCAACCTGTCTGGTTGTATGACCACGAAAATTGGCATCAAGAACGATTTGATTAAGCGATTGCACGCCAATCTCAACAGTGTCGACATTGTACCGTTTGAGGAAAATGGCAGTGTGATCGGTAATATAATCAGGTCGAGTCGATATTCGGATTGAGGTAACCTGGCCCCGATTAATAAATGGTTGAACCGCTTCAAGAAGCTCTATCTGACGGTTTTCGGGAAGGCCTGTGAAACTGCCGCCATAAAAGGCAACCTGTGTAATGCTGTTTTTCTTTGAGCGCTGCAGCCAGGTGGCGATTTCATCAACAACTTCTTGAGCGCTTAATGCATGAGAATAAAGTTCCTCTGTACCGGTAACCGGCGCCTGGTTGCAGAAGGAACAACGGTGTGGGCAACCCTGATGGGTTATAAATATTGGGATAATTAATTGAGACATTGTTGGTCAGGCATTGAAAACGGAGACAGCAAGTTCGGCAGCCTTTTGTTCAGCGGCTTTTTTACTTTTGGCTGAAGCGGTGGCCAGGACGTTACCAAGAAAAAAAACGGAGACTGTAAATGTTTTATCGTGGTCGGGGCCTTCCGTTTTTTCGAGAATATAGGTTGGCGTATCGTTGTGTTTTTGCTGGGTGAGTTCTTGTAACAGGCTCTTTGCATCTGCTTGTTTCAGTGATCGGTGAGTAGGCCCGATTTTTTTGCTGAAATGATGTTCTGCCAGTTTGCAAACCGTATTGAAATCACTGTCGAGGAATAAGGCGCCCAGCACTGCTTCGTAGGTACTTGACAAAATAGATGCTTTTTTGTTGCCACCACTTTTTTTCTCGCCTCTGCCGAGCAAAATGCAATGCTCAAGTTCAAAATCCTTAGCCATTTTTGCCAGGTGAGTTTCGTTGACTAAGGCCGCTCGTAATTTGCTGAGTTCTCCTTCATTCATGTCCGGATAGGTTTTGATCAAGAGAGAGCTGATAATAAGGTCGAGGACGGCGTCACCGAGAAATTCAAGGGTCTCATTGTCTTGCAGGTTTAGCTCTGTGTTCTCATGGGTAAATGAACGGTGACAGAGGGCTTTTGCAAGCAAAGAGAGGTCTGAAAAGTTGTATTTGAGGCAACTTTGGAGTTTGGAGAGATTAGAGGCGTTAGCCTCTATTAATTGCTGTAAATCATTCATTTTTCACTTGTCAAAAGAGTATTCTGCGTTTATGGTAGCGATCAAGTTTGATGTGTGTTTGGCGGCGTAGCCAAGTGGCTAAGGCAGAGGTCTGCAAAACCTTTATTCAGCGGTTCGACTCCGCTCGCCGCCTCCAAGTTTGTAAAGGCTTTCAGTGATAATCACTGAAAGCCTTTTTTTTGTTTTTGGGTTGCACAATTTTGGGAAAGTGTAACACTCATTGAAACTTTTTGCCAAAGTTTTGCTGCTCAGCCATGTGCCTGGCTATCATTTCAGTTGTGATCGATTCACCTTCTGTTGCCAGTAAGGAACTTGTTGGGTAGTTCTTCTGCTGTCAACTTCCATCGGGCCTGCTGCTGGCTTAATGGTACCTACCCATTGTTTGAGGCTGTGGTTTTGAACCGGCAGGATTGTTTCTTGAGTGATTTGAGGTTCCGCCGAACTCTGATTGCTGTCCTCTGCGGTAGCCTGGTTGTTTTGAGAGAATGACAAGTTAGGTGCACTGATACACAGAAAAAAGCCAACGTATACCGCCCAATATCTTTTCTTCATACTTTCCTCTCTGCTCACACAGGGCGAGCTTTTGCGTTACCAACGAAAATGCTTTTTAGGGGCTCCTCTTCTAATGTTTGATTATTCACATTTCTGTATTTTTTTTTTTACTTTTAAAAACACCGGCGGACTATCGTTATTTACTGGTAGTAGGTCGTGTTTATTTTTGCAATAATATCATTTAGTTAGCACTTTTTTTGAGATTACGGTATTCGCCAAAAATATGCAATATATATTCATTAAGCGATTCGGCCATGGATTATTATTCGCGTTTGACATGGGATAACGGAGTTTGTAGTATCGTAGCAAAAGGAGTATGAACTTGGGTTGCTCTGTGCTTTATTGATGGGCATGGTTAATCCCAAGCAGAGTGAGACTCGAAAATTGAGGTGAATCAAGATGAATCCTAAACTGGAAGCTATTTTTTCAAGACGAAGTGTTCGAAAGTACCAGGATAAAGCAGTTCCTGACGAGATGATTACGGATCTGCTTGAGGCAGCGATGGCTGCCCCGTCAGCTGTTGCCAAAGACCCGTGGCATTTTGTTGTTGTGAAAAAAAAAGAGACATTGAATGCCATTGCTGATGTTCTACCCAGTGCCCAAATGCTGCGGCAGGCTACTGCAGCAGTTATTGCCTGTGGAGACATCAACAAGGCTAACATACAGGCTGAATCCTACTTGCTGCAGGATGTTAGCGCTGCGGTAGAGAACATTCTTATCGCGGCAAATATCCTGGGTCTTGGGACATGCTGGTTGGGCATTCACCCCAGACAGGACCGTCTGGCTGGAATTAACAACATTTTTAACTTCCCAGACACTGTTATACCGATGTGTGGTATTGCAATTGGCTGGCCGGCAGAACAGCCGAAGCCTCGTACTCGCTACAACAGAGAGAGGGTGCACCTGGAAAAATGGTAAAATTAAAATTCCGGTACAGCTGGAATACGCCAGCAGACAAAAAAAAGGGCCTTGGCTGAAATCAGCCAAGGCCCTTTTGCGTAACTATAGTCTGAACTAATTATTAAGAGGATCCGTAACTATGCAAACCTGAAAGCCAAAAATTAACGCCGTAATAGGTGAAAAGAACACTTAAGAGACCGAGGATTGCAATCCAGGCGATACGCTTACCGCCCCAGCCCTTTGTGAAACGGGCGTGTATGGCTGCTGCATAAATGAACCAGGTGATCAGAGACCACGTTTCCTTAGGGTCCCAACTCCAATAGGTTCCCCATGACTCGTTTGCCCAGATGGCGCCTGTAATAATACCAGCGCTCAGCCAGACAAAGCCAAAAACGATACACTTGTAAATAATATCATCAAGTATGCGAAGACTTGGCATCGAGGCTATCAGGCCACCCACCTCAGCTTTTTTACCTTTGTTCGACTCCTCACTGCGGTTTTTAACCAGATACATAATGCCAATTCCACAAGCGACAGCAAAGGCCGCATAGCCTACAAAACAGGTCATTACGTGAGCCAAAAGCCAATTGCTCTGCAATGCAGGAACAAGGGGTGATATCTCTGAGCTGATCTCTGGGGCAAAAGAGGCATAGGCCATGCTAAAAAAGGCAAAAGGCACGGCAAAAGCGCCTATGGTTCGATTTTTAAACTTCCACTCAAGCCAGAGGTAGAAGATACCCGTGGTCCAGGAAAATACAACCAGGGATTCATACATATTAGACAGAGGTGCGTGGCCGTAACCCATCTGATAGGATTCAATCCAGCGCAGGGCCAGTCCGGTGGTCTGCGCCAGAACGGCGCCAACTGTCATAAGGGTGGCAATAATTCCAAGTTTTTCGGCACGAAAAATAAAGAGCCCAATGTAAACAAAAGACGCAAATAAATACGCCATCGTTGTAAATCCAAGTAGCTGGCTGCTGTTCATAATCTTTCCTTTTAGTTTATATTATGAGTTTTTCAATTCAATTAAAGAGCTGCCTTCAAACTCTTCGTACAATGCCGTCATGTTATTCTCAAAACCAATTTTGTTCTTATTACTTAATCCTGCTACTAAAATGTTGGTTTTATCAGAATCATCTTTTGAGATGAAAACCCACACTCTGCGGTGTGAAAGATAAAAAATAACGACAAGGCCAATAAGCATCAATGTGCAACCTATATAGACAGTCCAGACGCCGGGGTCTTTAACAACCTGAAGACCAGTGGCAAACCGAGGTTTGACTGAAAAAGAGTAGTTTGTTTCCGGCCTCTTAACGGTAACTACGGTTCCTTCATTTGCCCAGAACTCTGATGGGCCGGCCTTACCGTCTGAAAACCAGATTTTATAGCGGTACTGTCGCCTCATGTCTGGGCCGGATATGTTAGTGATGCCAAAGGTAACACCTTCTTCACGCCATTTTTGTTCACGTCGTGGCACAAGAGTAAAGAGCTGATCCTTATTTGTACTGTCATTGGTAATGCGAGCCGAAAACTGACCCTCGATTGCCTGATAGCTTGATTGGTAAAATGTCAGGCCTTTGTACTGTAGAGGGTGGTTGACTTCAATAGTCTGAGTGAACGATGAGTTGTCATCATTAGTTACAGTCAGTTTTGATATGTAATCTCTAACCATGCCTGTATCATAATAGGTCATGTCAAACTGGTCGCACCTTACCGTAAAGCCATCTAAGGGAATCGGCTCGTGGGCATCAGTGGAGGCGTATACTTTATCCGTTGAACTGCCCTCAGGAAGCAAGACACTGGCCTTAAAACCAAAAAAATTACCGATCAGAGAGCCTACAAAAATGACTAGGATACTAACATGGACAATTATTACGCCGAGGCGTGTCCATGCCCCTTTTTGAGAAAACAAAAGAGTTCCGCCATCTTTCTCGGCTGATTGCGTCTTCCAGCCGGCTTTTTCCATGATTTCCTGAACAGTGGTTATTGCTAGTTCCGGAGCACCTTGTAATGAATAGTTTTTACGCTCAGCCATCTTTTGTAAGCGATCAGCAGTGGTGGTGGCAAGGTTGTCTAAAACAACTATTTTCCAAATGTGGGGAAGGCGTTCAATCGTACAGACAACGAGGTTGAGCGAGAAGAGAATCAGCATGCCTGTGAACCACCAGGATGAGTACATATCGTCAAAGGCAAGCATTTTAAATGCTTTCGCCAGGCCGGGGCCGTATAGCTCAATATATTTCGCTGGCGTATCGTTTTGGGGGACGAGTGTGCCTATGATTGATGCCGCAGCAAGGATAAATAGCGTAAAGAGAGCTAGTTTAACCGAAGCAAAAAAATTCCAAACTATGTTGCCCTTTTTCTTTTCCATAATAGGGGTGTTATCTCCTGGTTCGTAATTTGACAGTCATATTCCCAAAAAAAAACCGCCAAGAACTCACGGCAGGTTTCTTTTGATTTCTAATACTGGTAATTGATCAACGTATGTAAAATAATTTGCTAGTCAAGTTTCATTAATACTAAGTCTTTTTTATTAATTTTCAAATGAAAATATTGAAATAATTGTTTTATGCCTCAACTGCAGCTAGTCACCACCCATCTCTTCGAGCAGCCTGTCGATATCATCCTGACTGGCTTCTCCGGAGTCACTGCCTTTTGCTGGTTCTGGCGGTTTTGGTTTGGCAGCTTCGATTTTCTCTTTTATCTGGGTGCTGAGGGCTACTACACTTTCGTTGCCGGCAGCAAGACCGTTCTCGAAAGAAAGGCTTGAATCACTGGCTTTTTGAGCCAGCATGGCTGAGTAGAGAGTTGATGTTTCCTTTATTTTGTACCACAGGGTATTTTTAAAATCCGCACCACCGTCAAGGCTGCCGCTTTTGGCTAGAAGCGTTGCGTCATAGACAATACTGCCGGTAATGGTTATGGCATCGTTAATAGTGTCAGAAAGGTCACTGTCGATCGACGCATCTGCTGGTTCATCGGCGCCAGTGGAACCGGCCCCAGCTTTTTTCACAAGACTTATGCACTCACTGAGAATTGTGGCAAGTTCATTGTCACCCGCTGCCGACTCGGCAGCTGCTTCGTCAGCCGGGGCGTCATCTTCTGCACCTTCAGCTGCAATCTCAACTTCCTCTGTAGGGGGAACCTCAAGAGGTAAAAACTGATCGAGGAAAATCTCTGATTGCTGCTGGTCCATTTTTTTTAAAAGATTGATTACAGCCTTGTCAGAACAGGCTTTAGCCAAGGAGCGGTATATATCAGACATGGGGATGTTGAAAAAACCATCGTCATTAGTGTAGCCGCTTACTTTCGGGCTCATCTCATTGTAAAAGGTGTCTTTTGAGAAAAGCGTTTCTGCTTTTTCACGGGCACTTTGTATGTGTGTTTTAACTGTTTCATTGGTGCAGAGTTCATACATGGTCTGGAAAGTTGCATCGATATCAAATAGGTGTCGGGTTATTTTTTGGGATGCAACGGCTGGGGCTGCTTTACTTGCTTTAGCAACACTTTTCTCGCTGCCACCAGCAAGTTTTCTTGCTTGGCCTAGTTTTGCTGCCAATTCAGTCATAACAGCACTTGAGACACCACTTTTACCGCTGCTCTTTCCACCACTTCCAGCTAGAAGCTTTTTGGCAGAGATAAGCACAGTGTTCAAGTCAGTCGCCATTGTTGCAACATCTTTTACGCCTTCAGGGGTTTTGTCGCCACCGATTTTGTCCCCCAGACCATCAGCAAGTTTCGATAAATCTGTAGTGAGTTTTTCGGCAGTTTTTTTATAAAAATCATCTGTGCTCTGCGCTGGTTTTGATGCCGGTTGCGGGGTTGGAGTCTCTGGTTGTGCAGCTGGGACTTCTTTCTCGACCTCAACTATCTTTTCAACCTCAACAATTTTTTCGACAACACGGGTTGTGCTGGAGTGCTCTGACTCAAGAACCGTGATGTTAAATATGAGATTATCAGTTGGAATCCTGAAAAACCCGCTGCATACTTCCAGGTTGACTTCAGTTTTCTTAGTTTCGGCCATGGGTCTCTCCAAACTGTAAATTTAAAAATTTTAATAAATTACGGTGTTAACGCAGCCGTCCGGTGAATCGGAGACCGATCTCATATCTGCCCGTTGCTTCCTTGCTTTTAGAACACCACATTACAGCGCCGATGGCATTCAGGTTGCCCACATCGTTATCATTTCCTGTTCTGATCCAATCATCATCCTTCTCCGACCAACCAGTGAAATGAAGTTCGATAACGAGCTGCTCATTTTTGGGAAGCGGCTCGTCGGTTAAAAACCTGATACCGCCTCCACTGAAGTCGCAGAGTTCAGCCGCCTTCATCTCGCCTTGGGAGGCAAGATGTTGCAGGGGCTGATACCGGATAGTTGATGTGCGGTCCAGGCGACTGTGCTGCCGCCGTTCGTCTTCTTGCACTGCACTGCTATGTTGACTGTTTTCAGTCATAATGAGTTACCTCTGCATAAAAATTTTTCTATTTATACTGTTCTACCCATATTTCGAATAAAAAATCAAATTATTTATCTTTGATTTCAGGTCACTACTGCATCTGCTGGGTTTTGGCCTGCAAGTAGATAAGCGAATAAAGTGAGATTTCGTCACATATTTTGAATATTTTTGGCCACGCAATACACGGGAACACTCAAAAAAAACGTAACGTATAGGTCAATAGGCTACAGCTTTTATTTAAGAAATGGCAGAAGTTTCTTGAATTCTGGTGTGCCGGCTTTTTGAAGTAACTCGTAAATTATCAGCTCAGTATTGGCAATGATGCCGCCAATCTCTCGAATTCGTGAGAGGCCGGTTTCATAGTTTTCTTTTGTTCTCGATGAGACGGCATCGGCAGGTACCCATACATGAAAATCGTTAATGAGAGCGCCGAGAACAGTTTGGTAAATGCATATGTGGGTTTCGACCCCGCAGACAATCAGGGTGTCTACGCCATTCGCCAAAGTGTTAACAACCTTTTTAACCTCCTGGCTGTTAAAGCAGCTAAACTCCATTTTGTCTGTTATTGGCAAGGAGCCAAGCTCTTCGGTGATTTCAGGTAGAAGCGGACCGATTTTCTCGGCATACTGTGTGGTGGGAATAATAGGGATGTCGAGTGTTTTGGCTGTTTTTATAAGCAGTACCGAGTTTTTGGTAACGCGCTCTTTTTCATTGATAACACGCATCAGACGATCTTGAATGTCAACCACCATCAAGGCGCATCGAGAGGGATTAAGATAGTTTAGAAACAAAGTGGACCTCCTTTTCAGTATGTTGCAAGGCTACCAAAAAATTCGTTTTTACGAATGCATCATTATTAGTTATGTAATATATAAAGGCAATAAACTGCAAGTAATCTGTACTTGAGAATAATGTGTCAATCTAAGGATCCGAAAAATATGCACTATTTGCGCGTGATAGATGTGTTCAAAACTAAGCCTGTAGGCTTAAAGGTCGAAATTAAGGGCTGGGTAAAGTCTTTTCGAAGTTCAAAAAATGTATCGTTTGTCGATATTAATGATGGCTCCTGTCTGAAAGGGATTCAGGCGGTTATTGACGATGCCGCCTCAGGGGCCCATGAGGCGCTAACGAAGCTTGCTACCGGTTGTTCCGTACTGGTTAGAGGAACTCTGGTTGACTCTCCGGCAAAGGGACAGGAGGTTGAGCTCCAGGTTGAATATATTGAAGTTATTGGCGAGTCACCGGACAACTATCCCCTCCAGAAAAAAAGACATAGTTTCGAATTCTTGCGGGAAATAGCACATTTGCGGGCACGAACAAATAGTCTGGGGGCTGTTTTCCGGGTCAGGAGCGCCTTATCGTTTGCGGTTCATAATTTCTTTAATGAACGGGGCTTTGTTCATGTCCACACGCCGATCATCAGCACAGGAGACTGCGAAGGAGCAGGGGAAACATTTACAGTTACTGCGTTTGATCTGAAGAATGTGCCACTAGAAAAAGGCGCCGTGGACTGGCGAAAGGATTTTTTCGGCGAGCAGGCAAACCTAACGGTCAGCGGTCAGTTAGAGGCGGAGGCCTATGCCCTGGCCCTGGGCAATGTCTATACCTTTGGCCCAACATTCAGGGCGGAGGACTCCAATACGAGCCGTCATCTGGCCGAGTTCTGGATGGTGGAGCCTGAAATGGCTTTTTGTGACCTGACGGCGGATATTGACGTTGCCGAAGAGTTTCTAAAGTATCTGATTGGTTATTGTATCAGCTACTGTGAGGAAGATATTATCCTCTTTGGGGAGTTTATCGATACAACCTTACTTGGCCGACTTGAGTTAGTTTTGTCAAAGCCTTTTGCCCGGATATCATACACCGAGGCTATTGAAATATTAAACAAGGCAAAGGTTGATTTCACCTACCCAGTGTTCTGGGGAGTTGACTTGCAGTCTGAACATGAGCGTTATTTGGCGGAGCAGGTTTTTGAACTGCCAGTTGTTTTGACCGATTATCCCAAGGAGATAAAACCATTTTATATGCGTGCCAACAACGATGGCAGGACGGTGGCGGCCATGGATATTCTTTTTCCCGGTATCGGTGAAATGGTTGGCGGTAGTCAGCGAGAAGAACGGGTTGAAGTCTTGACCGAACGGATGGAGGCCTTGGCAATGGATCTGTACCAGTATCAGTGGTACCTGGATTTACGACGCTACGGCAGCGTTCCCCATGCCGGTTTTGGCCTTGGCTTTGAACGAATTGTGCAGTTCTGCACCGGAATGAAAAACATTCGAGATGTTATCCCTTTCCCGCGTACTCCTGGATCTGCGGGCTTTTGAATTACCTGAACGCTTCATGTTACTGTCGATGGCTGTAGGTTTATTCGCCAGTGCCGCCAGCCGCAGTTGCCGGCGGCTGGTGATTGTCTTTTCCACCAAATAATCTGCCGATAAATGAAAAGAGTTTCTTGACCGCACCCCATACCTTGGGCAGCAGCCAGATAAGCAGCAGGATAAAAATCACTATAAAGACAAGGAATACGAGTGGGTGATGCAATGCCGCCCATAACCCCACGAAAACAGAGACATCTTCGCCCAGGGAGGCAAGCCAGTTGGTGAATGGCTCAGGCGAAGCGTTTATCATAACTCGTGTACCTGCTTTAGCGGCATGACTTCCGGCGGACATTCCGCCACCCATAATACCGGCGGCGACAGCCAAAGGTGCGCTGACATCACCAACGGCCCCGGCAGCCAACAAGGCGCCAGCCGGGATGCGAATAAATGTATGTACGGCGTCCCAGCCTGAATCGACCCCGGGAATTTTATCGGCTACGAACTCTACAAGGTACATTGCGCCAGCAGCGATAATGACCACAGGTTCACTGAGAACCATTAGGTCAGGAGGTAACGTGATGTTGCCGGTTGCCCCAAGGACACCCAGGGTGCATATGGCTGCGTAAAGATTGATTCCGCTGGCCCAGGCAACCCCCATGGTAAGAGAAAGTGTTGTTGCAATTGCTTGAAATTGATCCATTTCAGACTCCTTGGTTCAAAAAAGGCGGTACGTTTCCACCCATGGTATCTTATCTTTGTATCTTATCTTTTGAATAACATCTTCAAACAGAGTATCATTATTTTATCCGATATGCCACATTGATTGAAAGGTGGTATGCCTGGATACTGTCTGAAAAATTAAAACAATACGGTGAATGTTATGGGAAAACTTGGCAAGTTTTTGGCTGGTGCTTTAGCTCTTGGATTAATAGTCGTCGGAGGCTTAACAGTTTTTGTGAAGATGTATCTGACCGACGAAAAGGTTCGGGAGCTTGTCGTACCACAAGCAGAAAAGGCCTTGGGCCGTAAAGTTGCCATTGGCAACATCAGTGTTGGCCTGTTGAGCGGTATCTCTATTGCTGATTTCTCAGTTGCAGAGGCCGACGGGAAAAATGAGTTTTTGTCTGTTGAGGAGTTTATAATTGCCTATAAACTGTTTCCACTTTTACAAAAAGAGGTTGTTGTCAGTGAAATCAAATTAGTGAAGCCGAGTGTCACTGTTCTGCGTGACAAGATGGGGCAATTCAATTTTCAAAATCTTAAAATTCTTGCCGGAAAAGCTGAAGAGAAAGCAGAGATTCCTACGGAGGCTAAGGCAGTTGCCTTACCGGTTGCCCTGACGGTTGATAGCATAAAAATTGTGCAGGCCAACTTAAAGGTCAGGGATGAAAAGGGGGAGTTACCGGATATTGATGTTGTGGCTGATATGTCGGTTGCAGTGAAATTAGCAAATAGTCTTGCTTCATTAATGTACAATGGTCAGCTGGCCATGACGGTAGATGCAAAATATGGTGATATCTCTCCCAATGTTAAGGTTGAGGCAGTTTTTGACCCGTCAGTTCTTACATATACCGCTAATGCGCTTGTGGGAGAGGAACGACTGAAAGTGACAGGCACAGTGCGCGATTACCTTGATAAACCACATGTCATTTTGAGCATTGTCAGTGAGCAACTGAACCTGGACTATCTGGCAGCTCTTGGGGCGGCATTGCCTCAGGCAGAGAAAAATGGGCAGAAGAAAAATGCTAAGCCGAAAGCAAAAGCCGCGACTAAAGGCGCAATTGCTGACAGTTTGCCACCTGGTCTGAGTGTTGATGGAACAGTGTCTGTTGCTAACTCGATGTATAAAAAGCTGGCAATTAAGGATTTTTTTCTCAAATTTGCTCTCAAAGACGGGCTGCTAACCGTTAACGATCTGAAGGCTAAAACTGCCGGCGGGTCGGTGGACAGTAGCATGAAGGTTGATCTGACCAAGCCGGATTTGGTTTATGACGGTAAACTGACTGCTCAGGCGCTCAATGTGACTACTGTGGGTAATGGCCTTGGACAAGAATTTGCTAAGATGGTAAGTGGAACATTGGCCTCGTCGATAAGTTTTGCCGGCAGTGGAATGGATGCCGACACCATTAAGAAAGCGCTTACTGCAAACGTTGAGTATTCACTTCTTAACGGTCAGATCTCCAATACACAAATCACTGACTCAATTGCGTCATTACTTAAAGTTCCGGAATTAAAAACCATCGCCTTTAGCGATTTTTCCGGTGCTCTCGAACTCCTCAAAGGGGGAACAGTTCAAATTAATACTGGGCTTAAAGGGAATGACCTGTCTGCTTCGACCAAAGGAACATTTGATCTGGATGGTAACCTCAACTTGCCGGTAAATGTAACACTTCCCAAGGAACTCATGGCAAAAATTGATAGCGGTGGTCAATTAGGTAAACTGCTAGCCGCAGAGGACGGAAGCTTCAATCTAACTCTTAATGTGTTGGGAAATTACCTGAATCCAAAGGTCTCACTGGATCAGTCCTCCGTTAATGAAAAAGTTCAAAAGGCCGTCACCAATAAGGTTATGCAGGAGGTTGAGCGATCATTGCTAAAAAATTCTGCCGATGGTGAATCGCAAGTGCCGCCGGAAGTTGAGACCCAGGTTAAAGGGTTGTTGAAAGGTCTTTTTGGCAAGTAGTATCGCAAGCTTTCAAGTTTGCACGAACCACGTAAACTGATAACTTCTGTCTAGAAGTTGAGGTCTGTCCGGTCGTCGCTGAGTGTGCTTTGGTTGAATCAAATAAAGCAAAGGGCCTGCGGGTAATACTCCCAGGCCCTTTGTTGTCTCTCTCGTGGTTTTTTTATACGACGAGGGGCAGGCTTATTAGCGTGTGAGGCGTAATTGCTTTTTTTTGTCCTCTCGGAGTTTGTGATTCTTCCCTACCATTTTTTACGGCAATTGTGCCGCCAACCATGGTGCTTAACTCTCTGATCATCTCATTAAGCAGGCTTACCTGTTTTTCCAGGTCTTGGGCCGTTTCATCGAAGGCGGAAGCTTCACCTGCGTTTTGCTGCACCAACCTGTCCTGATCGGCCACGGCTGTGTTAAGTTGTGAAAGGCCTTTGGACTGCTCTCCCGATGCTGTGGCAATTTCATCAACGATATTAACAGCTTTTGAAATCTGTTCACGCATGGTGGTGAAGGTCTCACTAACCTCTTTGCTTAGCAAGGAGCCCTGCTTGACCGTTTTCACCGTCTGTTCAATAAGAGTTTCTGAGTTTTTTGAGGAATCGGCTGCGCGCATGGCAAGGTTTCGCACTTCGTCAGCTACTACGGCAAAACCAGCGCCAGCCTCACCGGCTCGTGCTGCTTCAACGGCAGCATTCAATGCCAGCAGGTTGGTCTGGAAGGCAATGTCGTCAATTGTCTTGTTGATTTGTGAGGTCTGTGCGCTGGCCCTTGAAATCTCATCCATGGAAGCAACCAGTTGAGTCATCAGAAAATAATTAGGAAAATAATTAGGGTCAGAGTAAGAAAATAATTAGGGTCAGAGTAAAATTAAAATCTCTCTTTCCGCCATCCTACCGGCCGCCCCCGCTTTTTATTCTTTAATCGTCTTCCGGTTAAGGCCCTATCTCTTCTTTGAATCGATTACTACCAACTGCCATTCCTTTGCAAGTATTATCCCTTATCTCTTCCAGTAATTCTCCCTCAACATCGTATGTAAAAAGCTCTCGATACAATCTCTGTCGGGAATAATGTAATTAGGAATGTAATTAGTGCCAGACCGAAAACCACCCCAACTGACAAAAAACCTACTTCTATTTTAGCATTACATTAAATAGGTGTGGGGTCGATCTTATAATTTAATTTTCAATTCGCGTCTGTGTATGTTTTGCCCTGTTTTTAGACGCAGTTACCCACCGGTGTTTGTATTTCTTAAAGTGATTTCGCCTAAGCGGCTAGTTTTAATTCAAGAGCTTTGCGCTCTCTTTGCTGGACCACCGCCCCAAGTTTCTGTAGGTTCCTGCCTAATACAGCAAGAGCCACATATCGTTTAAATCCCTTTAGCCCACGATCAAGGCACCGATCTAACCCATGAACCTCGAGTGCATTAATTCCAGACTCTACAGCAGAGTGTTGGTGGCGCAACCGAATAAATTCTTCCGAATGTTCATGGGCTTTTTCAACAACAGAGAGCTTTCCTTTTTTTGGAAGTACTACGAAATCCAATATTTTTCTTAACTCAATTTGGTTTGTTGGAGTATAAAAACCCTTATCAAAGCTACAGATGCGTAATTTAGGAAAACGGGACTGGGCTTCCTTAACCATTGATACCGTTATCTTGTCATCGGTTTGATTTTGCATTACTTGGTGGTGAAGTATAAACCCGAACTGATCTTCAAGAACACACACTTTTAAGCCAAGCTCCACCGGCACACCTGCCTTGCCTTTGCTGATCCATTCTGTGTGTTCTTCAAATATTGAGAATACTTTTTCGTTGTGAGGAATGTTCTCGCCATTAATCACCCGACGACGTATTTGGTCTATTTGTCGTTCCACATGGCAAATATACATTTTTATCTCAGCAACCGCTTCTAATGCGGCAAACCCACCACCTTTGATGCTTGTAAGAGTTTCTTGTACTTTTCTCAGACAAACTTCTACACCTTCGATATAGGCTTGATTGGCTTCTTTGATTTGATCATCTCGTTGGTCTTTCTTTTCAGAGTTCTTTGAGTTTGACCGACGGATTTTTCTGACAATTGTGAATAACGCCTTTACATTACGCACATGTTTTTTATTTTGACGCCAACCAGATATTCCGAAAACAGAACAAAGAACGGCTGTCAATTTAATCACTTTGCGAATTGCATCAAAAAGAAGATTTGCATCTGTAGGATAATGAACATTGGTTTCGACTACAAAGGAGTCACAACGGCCTTTTAGGTCTTCGTCTTTTTTTTTAACCAGATTATGTCCTTCTCTGATTACAACTTGATTTATCTCGTCAAGGAGTTCCGGTGTAAGCAGGTGCACATTATCTTTCAATGTTTGCAGTTTGTATTCATAGTCCGCATCCACAACACCGTGGCCTAGCATTTTCCTGATTGTCTTGTGGTTGTTGGCCATTTCATGAAGACGATCATAGTCCCAGTTTAGATTGAGCCGCAATACTCCAAGAACAAGAATCTTCCATAGATCCATCCCAGGTCGCCCGTTTTTTTGATCAACGCCTGAGTTAATATTTCTCTGTAGGATACCAAGAATTTGATCAAAAGATTCTCGTTGAGTGTAAATGTGTTGCAATCCTAAAAGTAATTGAGGAATATCATCACGAGATTTAACATTAATGTAGATGTCTTCGATGGGAGTTTGCCCAAGCTGAAATTGTGGATTATATGTTTTTCTCATTGGATTCTCAAAGTGAAGATTTCAGGGAAATGATACTTGCGCTTCGTTTCTGCCCCTACTGCTATTCACAAAAAACATAACATAATCAGCTAGATATGTCAGCACTAATGTCCTGAAGATCGAAATTTTTTGTTGTTATAAAAACATAATTCTGAAATCTTCAAATCTGAAAGCGTCAACCAACACCAATAAAAACGGCTTGTTATCAGTTACCGTTCAAGCACTATCTAATTAAGGTTACCAATTAATATAGTAGGATGCAACGAATGGTTTAATGATTGTTGCGCTTAGGCAAAGTGCTGGCCGTTTGTCTTTTCTAATGTTTTCAACGTGGAGGTACTATGTATAGTCCGATAATTGGCACGTTGGGATTTGTTCTCTCTGAGGACAGGCGTCAGACGCTTCTTGTGCATCGGGTTGCGCGAACCAATGATGCCCATTATGGCAAGTTTAATGGTCTGGGAGGTAAAATGCTTCCTGCTGAGGATGTGGTGACTTGCATAAAAAGGGAGATCTATGAAGAGGCCGGTGTTCAGTGTGAGGAGACCCTGCTGCGCGGAACAATTAACTGGACAGGCTTTGGTCCCGATGGTGAAGATTGGCTTGGGTTTATTTTCCGCATTGATAAATTCAGCGGGACACCATTTTCAGGCAATGAGGAAGGGCCACTGCTTTGGAAGGCGATAGCATCCCTGGATACTTTGCCAATGTGGGAGGGGGATCGGTATTTTTTGCCACTGGTTTTTGATGCTGACCCGAGAGTTTTTCACGGCTATATGCCTTACGATAACGGAACTCCTGTCGGTTGGAGTTATAGCCGGATATGAGGGGTTTAGCCTGTCATGAGACATAAAAAAACCTGAACCAAAACTGGCCCAGGTTTTTTTGTCATTGAATCTCCCCGACCGGGAGAGTTACGCTTTATCAGCCGCAGTCCGCAGCGTCGTAAGGGTCGTATGAGTTGGCGGCCTTTGCGAAGAGGTAATCATTAAGGCGCATCAACTGCTCTGCTTCAATGGCGTCCCAATAGCCTTTCTGTGCACACTCAGGGTAACGGGTGGCGAAAACCCGGTTCCAGGCTTTCATCGTTTTGGATTCAGTATGAAGAAAAGAGGCGCCTTTGTCGTTGCCTGTGTAATGACAATTTTTGCAGGAGTTCTCAAAGGCCTTGTAGCCATCCCATAAGGTGTTTTGCGTGAAAATACGGCACATCTGTGTTGCCTCATCCAGTCGTTTCCGTGGACTTGAACCCACCTCTGAAATGAAAAGTAAGACCAGTGTTCCACACGCAATCAATATCCCAAACTTTTTCATGTTAGTTCATCTCCTTAAAATAGTGTGACACGTTGTGGTGCTTTATCGTTAACAGACAGTGGGGCTTTTTCGGTGAGATGTCAAGCCTTCCTGGAGAAAGAATTGTCTTCGTGGTATGGGTTGTGTCCCTGTAATTGAGCAATAAAAACCGAATAGCCTAGAAAAAAGACCTGTGATCCAAATGGTGTTGACCACAGCAAGGTGTTTATTTTCAGCTTTTATCTATTGGTCATTTGAGTGTGAAACAGCTTTCCTTGCTTGACTTCCTTGCACTAAAGCAATATTAAGTGTTGTTTAATTGTGGGCTGTTTGCGTGAGTGGTCAGCCTGCCAACTCTGTATAATAGGAAGCAATGGAAGATTCTAGAGTGTCATATCCCCCTGAGGTTCAGATTGTTCATCTGGGTGAGCGTGAAATAGTGCTTGTCGGGACAGCGCATGTCTCCCAAGAGTCGGCAGACCTGGTTCGTCAGGTGATAGAGACCGAAAAACCTGATTGCGTTTGTGTCGAGTTGGATGCTAAGCGCTATGAGGCATTATCCCAGAAAAAACGCTGGGATACTATGGACTTAAAGCAGCTGATTAAAAAAAAGCAGCTTAGCACCCTGATTGTTAACCTGGTGTTGGCCTCGTATCAAAAAAAATTAGGCGCGCAGCTTGGAGTGGTTCCTGGCGCCGAACTCTTGGAGGCCACTAAGGTGGCCGCAGAACTGAATATTCCAGTTTCTCTCTGTGACCGTGAAGTACGTGTAACTT
>JADGBM010000034.1:0-7863 GCA_015231515.1 Desulfobulbaceae bacterium | reverse complement strand
TCGTATCAAAAAAAATTAGGCGCGCAGCTTGGAGTGGTTCCTGGCGCCGAACTCTTGGAGGCCACTAAGGTGGCCGCAGAACTGAATATTCCAGTTTCTCTCTGTGACCGTGAAGTACGTGTAACTTTACGGCGGGCCTGGGCTAAAACATCGTTTTGGAAAAAAAGTTATCTGCTTGCCAGCCTCTTTGCCAGTTTGTTTGATACAACCGAACTTACCGAAGACAAGCTGACCGAACTTAAAAAAAATGATGTTCTGTCGGAGCTTCTCAAGGAGCTTGGCGAGAGCATGCCTGAGCTTAAGAGTGTAGTTATTGATGAGCGGGATACCTATCTTTCTGAAAAGATCAAGGCCTCCACTGGTAACTCCATTGTTGCCGTTATCGGTGCTGGTCATCTGGAGGGCACCAAAAAAGCACTGCTTGCAGACAGGGCTGCTACTATGGCGGAAATTGATACAATTCCGCCTGTCTCACCGATGTGGAGGGTGGTCGGTTGGTCGATACCTCTGGCAATAATCGCTTCAATTGCAGTTATTGCCTACACCAAAGGTGGAGCTGTTGCCGGAGAAAATATTCAATACTGGGTTTTGGCCAACGGCATACCTTCAGCGGCTGGTGCGCTGATCGCCCTGGCTCATCCATTGACTATTATCGGAGCCTTTGCTGCGGCCCCCATTACCAGTCTGACTCCGGTTATTGGCGCAGGTTACGTGACAGCATTTATCCAGGTCATGGTCATGCCGCCGGTGGTGAAGGAGTTTGAGACAGTGCTTGAAGACATGTCAACGGTCGGGGGGTGGTGGAGGAATAAACTTCTTAAAGTGCTTATGGCCTTTTTGCTGCCTGGGTTCGGCTCGATGATCGGGACCTGGGTAGGTGGGGCCGAAATCATCTCAAACCTTTTTTAAGCGGCTGTCCGGGAATAGCAATTTTCCCCGATGAAAATTATTTCGTACAGGAACTATGCCCGAAGGGTATGATTACGTTTCGGCGAAGCTGAATTAACAACATACGGAAGATGATTTTATGGCAAAAAAAATACAGCAATTAACCGGTAAGCAAACTAAGCATCTCAAGGGCCTGGGGCATCATCTTCCGGTCGTGGCCATGGTTGGCCGCGAGGGTATGACCAAAACTCTGATTATCGCTGTTGAAGAGGTGCTACGAGCCCATGAGCTGGTAAAGATCAAGATTCAGAATAACTGTCCGTTTGATCGTGATGACGCTGCCCAGCAGTTATCTGAGGCAACTGGTGCGACAGTGGTGCAGCTTCTGGGCAAGACGGTTCTTTTGTTCAGGGCAAATGATGATCCGCAGAAAGAGGATACGATCCACCTTCCTTGAGTGAGTTTTTTTGCTATGAAAGACCAACTGTTCAATGACCCTGATATTCCCGAAGCGGACTTTCAGTTCACAGCAAAAGTAGCTGAAGTATTTGATGATATGCTTGAGCGGAGTATACCTTTTTACTCTGACATTATTGATATGTCTGCTCAACTTATCAAGCAGTTTGTGCCGGCAGGCGGTCGGATTTATGACCTTGGCTGCTCGACGGGCGCGACTGTGCTGCGTCTGGCACGAAAAACTGAGTCGTTACAGTATGCCTTTGTTGGAGTCGATAACTCTCCGGCGATGATTCAAAAGGCGGTTTTGAAGACAGAGATGTACGCCAAGCAAGACCGGCTGGAATTTGTTGAAGCAGATATTTTTGATTGTTCACTGGATGACCCTTCAGCCATAATCATGAACTATACGTTACAGTTCATCCGCCCGTTGGTGCGACAGGAGTTCGTAAATAAACTTTTTCAAGCGCTAAGGCCCGGTGGTCTTCTGCTGGTCAGCGAAAAAACTGTTTGTCCGACTCCAGAGCTCAATCGCAGTTTTATTCAGCATTATCTCGACTTTAAGCGTGCCCAAGGCTATTCAGAGATTGAGATCACTAAGAAGCGCGAAGCCCTCGAAAATGTGCTGGTACCGTTCTCAATAAACGAAAATATCAGCCTGCTGCAAAAGGCTGGTTTTAAAAAGGTTGAATCTTTTTTTCAATGGTTTAATTTTTCGTCTTTTGCTGCGATCAAATAAAGGCTAAGCCACTAAACGGCCGCTTTTTTGCTAATTTCATCAAAGGGAAGTTGCCCCTTCAGATACATGTTATGCCTGATTATCTCGCCTGCATGCCTAAGGCCGACAAGAAAGCTGTTTCGGTGCTAAGTAGGCAATATCAAGATAGATTTTCCCAAAACAAAAAGGGTTTTCTGCGGTTTCGGGAGCCGTATGAGGCACTATGCGGCCTGACTGCCCAAAACCTGGATTTTAATAAAGACCAGGTCACGATAGGGAGTCGTGATGAGATTAGCGATCAACAGCATCTAAAGGTACTTAAAGTTCTCAAAGAGTTTATGCCCTGGAGAAAAGGGCCTTTTAATGTTTTTGGAATTGAGGTGGATACCGAATGGCAAAGTCAGCGAAAATGGAACCGGGTTATCCCTTTTTTACCTGAGCTAAAAAACAAGGTTGTCGCTGATATTGGCTGTAGTAACGGCTATTATATGTTTCGAATGGCGGCCCATCAGCCCAAATGTGTGCTGGGTTTTGAGCCGTATGTCCAGCACTATTTTGCCTTCAAGGCCCTCAACCAGCTAGCCGGACAGAAAAATTTACATATAGAGCCATTCGGTGTTGAAGATATAAGGTTGTTTCCAGAAACTTTTGATGTCATTTTTTTGATGGGCATTATCTATCACCGGATCTCTCCGGTTGAGATGTTGAGAGACATAAAAAACTCACTGAAGCCCGGTGCCACATTGATTCTTGAATCGCAGGCCATACCTGGTGATGCCTCGGTGGCCCTTTTCCCTGAAAAAACCTATGCCAAGGTGCCAGGCACCTACTTTGTGCCAACGGCAAACTGTCTTGCCAACTGGTTGAAGCGAGTTGGTTTTGAAAATATTGAGTTTTTTGACTCCCACCCCATGTCAAACGATGAACAGCGTAAAACTGACTGGATGACCTTCGAGTCTTATAGTGACTTTCTTGATCCGTCTGACACCTCTTTAACCATTGAAGGCTATCCTGCTCCTCTCAGAATATTTTTCAGGGCAACCGCACCATAAGTAAACTTTGTTTTGTAAAGGCGATATTCAACCTTGCAAAATATGTAAAAATTGCCTTTAGTAATTATTACTAAAAGGAGATTTTATGGACCCTAAAAAAATTACGATACAAAAAACGTTGGAGCGCACGCAGATTGCTGCTTTTCTCCGGTTACTTGCGACGGAGATAGAGGGAGGCAGTAGCGAGGGCTTACAGGATTTCGGAGTTGATCTTCACAACTTCAACAAGATTAAGGTTGGCCTGGTAAAACGAGCTGGCGGCCAGCTTGAACTTAAATTGAAGATCAAGGATGGGGCGGCATTGAAGGGGGCTGAGGAGGCAGCAACCGAGTTGGAAGATGCCTCAAGTAACAGCTATAAGCTCCTGAAAAACAAAATGTCTCAAACCTTTAAGACCATTGGTCGTGCTGTAAGTGAAAAGAGGTTGCCACCTGCTGAAACTGTTGAAAGTTTCTTGAGAGAAGTCGAGCAAATGGTTTCGTTTCCGGGATTTGGTGATGAGTATTACGATGAGTTTATTAATCTCTGCCGCGAGCTTGAACGTCGATATGCCGAGGGCAAGATTGAGGCTGTTGTTGAACTCCATGGCAGAATACTCTCCCAAACCAAACAATGCCACCGCCGTTACAAGTGAAAATGCCTATTGTCACAAAACTAAGTTGGATTATGTAAGCAATCGAGTATGTCTTCTTGAGAATCGTGGTATTCTGTCCCTGATTGTTTCTTTTACATTCATAGCTTGGGGTGGTCAATTTTCGGTTGTCATTTCTAAAAAGCTTGTTTTTTTACCACAGAGAGCACAGAGAGCACAGAGAACAGCGTTGCAAGGGTCTTCACCTACGCACTCTCTCCGTCACTGCGAGGAGCGAAGCGACGCGGCAGTCCAGAAACATGGTGCCAAAACCAAGTAACATCTGGATTGCTTCACTCCGTTCGCAAAGACATAGTGGACCTTTCTGCGATCTTATACCAGCAAAAGTCAAAAGCGGACTTGACCCCTTGTCTTTGCAAGCTCATACGACGGCGACTAATTAAGTAACTCAACTTTCTGGGTTGCAATAACCTGCTGAAGATAGGTAATTTCGCAATTGTTTAGCCCAGCCCATTATACTGTATTCAGGAGTCAGAAGTCAGTGGTCAGTAGAAAACTCTCGAAAATTTTTTCCATTCTGACTTCTGACACCTGTCTTCTGAATTCCAACAACTATATTGTTTGGCACTTATAGCGATTAAAACTCGCAATTTCAAAAAAATACATCAAGTCGGAAAGTTGAGTAAGTAATCCGGCAAAGGAATTTTACTTTTTAGAATAACCAAATGGGGATATAGCTATGAGTATTGACCTGCAAAAAATGACGCCTGAGGATGTCTTTCCAACCGTCTAGCTAGAACGAGAAAATAGTTCCGTCCCCTTTCCCCTGTTGTGCCCGGAACTCCTACCAGGTTGTTTTCTAGACAAGGATAATCCTTGACCACCACCAATTCATACTGGTAATGTATGTTACCGATTATAATGCATGTCGGCAAGATACATATCCACATTCCAGGAAGGCGAACCAAATGAACAAAGATATTCTACAACAGATTATCCTGGACTTTCAGGCCCAAAACCTTGAAACTGGTGTCCCAAGGCACTTGCAGTATGAGGTTTTGCCAAACAAAGCTTTTGTCTGTATCGGCGTCAGACGTTGCGGAAAATCTACCTTACTCTATCAGATAATAAGCAAATTACTGGAAAAAGGTTCAAGCCTGGAGAACATACTATATCTCAATTTTTTTGATGATAGGCTATGGGATTTAAAAAAAGGAGATATTGGTGCTGTTATTGAGGCGTACTACACCCTTTACCCTGAAAAAAAAGGTACTGAGAAAGTTTACTGTTTTTTTGACGAAATTCAGGAAGTGAAAAATTGGGAAGCATTTATTGATCGACTGCTCCGCACAGAGAATTGCGAGGTATATCTTTCCGGATCTTCCGCAAAAATGCTTTCAAAAGAGATATCAACACAAATGCGGGGCCGCTCTTTGACATGGGAATTATTCCCTTTTTCGTTCAAAGAATTTTTAGATGCCAGACAGGTTGATTACAAAAAGATGACAACAAAAAACAAGCTGATCATCGAGAAAACCTACGGCGACTATTTCAAGCAAGGAGGGTTCCCCGAGACATTATTCGCATCAGATCAGATACGAATAATGCTTCTTCAGGAATATTATAAAACTATCCTTCACCGAGATGTAGTAGAGCGTTTTGACGTGCTCCACCCGAAAGCTGTTGTCGATGCTGGCTACCGACTTGTTTCATCGGTTTCTTCCCTTTACTCGACAAATAAAGTTACCGATTATTTAAAATCGCTCGGCCACAAAGTAAGTAAAACCTTTGTCGGCCAATACCTTGAATGGTTCGAGGATGCCTATTTCCTCTTCTCCGTCCAACTTTTCAGCGCTTCAATGAACAGGAGGAACACAAACCCCCGAAAGGTCTATTGCATTGATCACGGGATGGTACAGGCTGTTCTTCCCATGATTACAGAAGATCGCGGCCGCCTTCTCGAGAATATTGTTTTCCTCCATCTCAAGCGGCAAGGACACAAAATATTTTACTATCGGACCCAAAATGGCCGTGAAGTAGATTTTATCTGGCAGGAGAGGACAAAAGAGAAAAATCTTGCCCAAGAATGTTGGACAATGAAAGATGAAAAAACCAGGCAACGGGAAATATCTTCACTTCTGATTGCCATGGAAGAGCAGCAAGTAGAGGCGGCCACAATTATCACACACGATGAAAGTGAAACTGTCCAGGAAGGCGATAAAAAAATAGAAATTCTGCCTGCCTGGAGGTTCCTTCTGCTGCAATAGAAAAGACATAAGGGTCAAAAGAAATGGGGAGTCTGGTCTTGAAGAAATGGGGGTCTGGTTGAAATATAAGAAATGGATAATTCAAGACCTCCCCTGAAACTTCACGATTGCTTTTAAAAATATTCCTCTTTTTGTTCCCCTGAGCGTTGACATGATAAAAAGCACCGGGGAATTCTATTCTTAAAGGGCGAACCATATCCTGATCATTAATACAACGTAGCATTTTAGTCAAATGTGTAGACCTGGTCCCCATTGGATCTTCCGCAGGGAGTGACGGGTAGGCCTTAATTCAAATAGAATCCCCATATGCCAAAAACCGGAAAACGAGAACATAAAAACACAAACACTCGCCTTGTTTTCTAGTAACATATTTGTTATATTCGTTTATGGAATGGGAAATAAAATACTACAATTCAACGCTGGAGAATGAAATTCTCAACCTTCCAGATGGCCTGTTGGCAAGATATTTAAGGCTAACCGACCTTATGTGTGAATTTGGTGCAAATCTTGGAATGCCACACACGAAGGCATTGGAAAGAGCCTCTTTTTGAGTTGCGAGTAAAAAGCAAAGAAGGTATCGCCAGGGTTTTCTTCTGTACGAAAATTGGGAAGAAAATTGTCATGCTGCATTCTTTTGTGAAAAAATCTCAAAAGATCCCAAGATCCGAGCTAAAAATAGCTAAAACCAGAATGAGTGAGGTAATGGAAAATGTCACATTCTGAACTTAAGAAAAAAGCACTGATGAAAAAGGCCGTAAAATCTGAGTATGAAGCTCTTGATACGGAATTCTCTCTTCTCGGGGAATTACTTCAGGCACGACAGAATGCAGGATTAAGCCAAGCAGATATTGCGGAAAAAATGGGTACAAAAGCGCCTGCAGTTACAAGGCTTGAGTCGTCTTTAACCAGCGGAAAGCACTCGCCCTCAATCTCAACATTAAAGAAATATGCGCAAGCTCTTGGCTGTCATCTTGAAATTAAGCTTGTCAGTGATCATTGAGTAGCAAACTGTTTTCTGGTCATGGTGCCCTCCAAATAAAAAGGTTCCCCAGATTATTGGTACGGAGAGCCTTGGTTGTAATTGTCATTGATGGCATCTCACCTTCTGCCACCGTTTGCAGGCATACAACCTCATCATGCTCAAAAGTTGAAGCGACAGTTGATCCGCTTAGACCTTGCCAAAGACCCAAACGACATGAATGTGCCTGGATGGAGGCTACACCAGTTGACCAGTTGACCACAGGACACTGGTCGATATGGGTGAATGGCAATTGGCGATTGACGTTCGATTTTGATGGCGTAGATGCCGTGCTGATTGACTATCAGGACTACCACTAGGAGTAACAACTATGACCCAAATGCACAACCCACCACACCCAGGTGAAACCTTGAGAGAGGACATTTTACCAGCCCTCGGCCTATCTGTTACCACTGCCGCCAAACAACTTGGCGTCACACGTGCTGCTTTGTCCCGAATTGTCAACGAACATGCCGCAATTTCTCCGGAAATGGCCTTACGTTTGGAAGGCTGGCTAGGGATTGAAAACGGCGGACGTGCTGATCTGTGGCTCGGCCAGCAGGCAGCATACGACCTCTGGCAAGCTCGCCAAGCTGGCGCACCCAAGGTACAGCGTGCTGAACAACTGGCCGCTTGAGTGCACGCTTATTATTGGGGGGGTGAAGAAATAAGAAGTAATAAGAGGACGGTAAAGGGGGTCCCCTTCGGACTTCGTCCCCCCCAGAGCGAGCACGACTTGGCCACGATTTTCTATGATTTTCAAAAAACGTGGTCTGTCCCCAATTACTACAAGATCGCAGAAAGGTCCACTATGTCTTTGCGAACGGAGTGAAGCAATCCAGATGTTACTTGGTTTTGGCACCATGTTTCTG
>JADGBM010000033.1 GCA_015231515.1 Desulfobulbaceae bacterium | reverse complement strand
CGGATGAACCTTTGGGTGAAGTTCGAATTTAATTTCACTCTGACCCTTTTTAATGTATAAAAGAGTTTGCACTAAAACCTCTCACGAAAGGAGTAATTGCCGAGTTGATTCGTAAGGTTTTGGATAAAACAGCTTAATTTCTCAAAGGATTTAAAATGACCACAATTCTTGTTATTGACGACGACAGTGACTACAGAGAAATGCTCCGGGAAATGCTGGAGTCAGCTGGGTATAAGGTCTTAGAAGCAGAGGACGGGGTTATTGGTTTGCGGCATTACCGTGAGAACCTACCCAACTTGATAATTACTGATTTGGTCATGCCGAACAAAGAAGGCATTGGGCTTATTATGGAGATGAGAAGTGAATTTCCGAAAGCCAAGATAATTGCCATTTCCGGTGGTGGAAGAGCGGATCCTTACACTTATTTACAAGCAGCCAAAGAGCTTGGGGCTATGTGCACTCTGCGGAAACCGTTTGAGCGAAAAAAGCTTTTAGCAACAGTTGAAAATTGCCTTGCGGGTTAAAACCAATCAACTCAACAAACATTTTTTAGTTTTGCGCCGGTCACGATGTGCCCTTCAGCTCTTGCCACCCTACCGAGTTACGGTGTTCCATGAGTAGTGGCCTAGCCTATAACTATGTGCTACAGGCGACACCGTGATTTTGAGGTGAGGACAATCCCGGTGATTTATACAGAATTTAGAGCAGGATCAAACAGCTTCTTTAATCTTTTCAGCGATCCAAACTTTAACAAGAGCTTGTCTTGTTATGCCAAGTTTTTTTGATTCTCTGTCAAGTTTTTCAACTACCCAAGTAGGAAAATCGATATTAACACGTTTTGCTTCAAGGTTTGGCCGTCTAGCAGTGGAAAGGTCAAGGTGCTCAATAATATCCACTTCTCCGTGGTCAAATTTCTTATCAAATTCTGTGGTATTAATCTTTTTCATATATTTCTATCTCCTTAACACGAGATCGTCGCACCGATATAAGGCGCACATTATCTCCTCTTATGGTAATTACAGCCGAGTAATGTTTTGAAGCAATTTTACCGATTACCAAGCAGCGAGGTTCTTGACTCGTTGAAATGTGTGCTTCAAAAAGCCTCTCGTCATCCCATAGGGCTTGTGCCTCCACAAAATCTAACCCATGTTTATTTTTGTTTGAAAGGCTCTTCCTTTCATCATATTCAAAGTTCATACCTACATTATATTCATATAGGTGAATTATTCAACTGTAAATATACCATATCTATCCTTTCTACTCATTTTTGAGAGGTATTTAGCATAGAGGTGATCTATTCTAATAGAACTGATATTCGGTCAATATGTATCTTTCTGATCTTAAAGGTCACCGGAGTCAACAAGTTCCATGAGTACCGGTTTCGATTTCAACGTCCAGACGAGTCAATAGCCCCATAATTATCTTCCGCATCAGCAACTACCATCATCCTATTTTCTGGTTTAAGCTGTATTAAAATAAGTGTTGCACAGGGTTAATAGAACAACACGGAAATCAGGAGCGCCTAAAGAAGTATTCATAATTTCAAAGGATTTTACTACGCGAACTGTACATCGATTTAATGGGCAGCAAATTACTCTTAAGAAATCTCACGTTTAAAGGTGCAATCCATCTGAATAATTCACATCATACCACCCCCTGGTCAAGCATGGCATTGGCGACCTTTACAAATCCGGCAATATTGGCTCCAGCGACATAATTGCCCTTGAGGCCGTATTCGTTAGAGGCCTCAAGACAACTGCGGTGAATTTCTTTCATTATAAGCTTTAACCGGTTATCGACTTCATCCTTAGGCCAGTTAATTCGCATCGAGTTCTGGGCCATTTCCAGGCCGGAGACGGCAACTCCCCCGGCATTAGCAGCTTTGCCCGGCGCATAAAGAAGCTGATGATCGATAAAAATATCAACGGCCCCTGGTGTTGAAGGCATGTTGGCTCCTTCACAGACAAGAAAGACACCATTATCGACCATATTTTGAGCATCGTTTTCGTTAATTTCATTTTGGGTTGCTGAGGGGAAGGCACAGTCAGCTTTGTGATTCCATAAGGGGTTAAAGCCCATTGCAGAATCAGCACTTGTATATACAGCCTCTGGGTAGAGTTCAGCGTACTCACTGACTCTGCCCCGTTTAACGTTTTTAAGTTTCTTGATAAACGCTAGTTTGTCTTCGTCTATCCCCTCGGCATCAAAAATATAGCCCGATGAATCCGAGAAGGTTATGACCTTACCACCAAGTTCAATAATTTTTTCAATAGTAAATTGTGCGACATTACCGGATCCTGAAACCAGGCATCTTTTCCCATGCAGGTTTTCATTTTTTGTGTTGAGCATCTCACTGGCAAAATAGACACAGCCGTAACCGGTTGCCTCCGGCCGAATTAAGCTGCCACCCCAGTTTAGACTTTTACCGGTCAGGACACCGGTAAATTCGTTTGCTAACTTTTTATACATACCAAACAAAAAACCGATCTCTCGAGCCCCGACACCAATATCTCCTGCCGGTATATCGGTGTTGGGGCCGATATGACGAAATAGTTCAGCCATAAAACTCTGACAAAAACGCATGATTTCAAGATCTGATTTACCTTTTGGATCAAAATCTGAACCACCCTTGCCTCCCCCCATGGAAAGTGTTGTTAAGGCGTTTTTAAAAACCTGTTCAAAAGCTAAAAATTTCATAATTCCCAGATTAACGGATGGATGAAATCGCAAACCACCTTTGTATGGGCCAATGGCGCTGTTCATCTCTACCCGAAACCCGCGATTAACCTGAATATTTTCCTGATCGTCAACCCATGGCACCCTGAATATAATGACGCGCTCGGGCTCTATCATCCTCTCCAAAATACCGTTTTGACGATACTCCGGATTGGCATCAAGAACGGGTTTAACTGATTCAATAACCTCATGGGCTGCTTGTTTAAACTCCTTTTGACCAGGGTCTTTATTATCAATAATATCCATGAGATCTTTCATCGTTAACTCCTAAAGTGTCTAGTGAAGCGTTAATTCGTTTGATTACTGACGATAACTCCATGAGCAGTTTTTCCATCTACTTTTATAGTAAAAGTAGTACAGGAACGTAAATGCAGCAGGTGATCAGTTTCGCTTATGAGATCTAATCCCTCAATCTGTTTTCGGTCGAAAAGGTCGGCTGTCTTACCCAGGCTAATTGTCATATAAAATATATTGAGTGAGGTGATGTTCTGGAAAAAATGCGTCCCTTGAGAGGGTTCAACGTTTACCTGTTCAGTAACAAGCTCGACAATGGCTCCCACGGCTGAGATATCATGCCATCGAACCGGAATGCCAAGCAAGGGGTCTGCCGATCCCCAACGCCCGGGACCTGCTAAAATATACTTTTTTCCCCGACGGGCTATTTTTGAATTTATTTCACTGATTTCTCTGGCAATGATTGGCGTTTTATCAAGAGAAAAGCCGAAATCTTTAACCAGAATAATATCCTCAATATCAGTATTAAGACCATGCCCGAGAGTCTGTTCCGAGTAAAACAGGGCTTTGTTTATCTCATGTTCAGAAAGTCGCACATCCTCTACTTCACCTCCAACGATCAACGGCCTGGTTTGTAGTAGATAAAACTTATTTTTATGCGCGTCACCGGTAAGATCAACCGCAAATTCTATTTCAACCGGCCCCCCCATCCCCTTTTCACAAATCATAAGCATATCGTTAATAATATCGGCGAGAGGAAAAAGCTTATATTTCAGAATTTGAGAAAACAACACAACCTTGGGCCCAACACCACTCTCACGAATTCGTTGTTCATCTTCTATATAGGTACTACAGACGTTATTAATAGCGTAATTTTCTTGTGCCTCTGAAATCTCAAGCTTGACCAGGTTGGCAGCATTGGTTAAATCGTCCTCGTTACAACTCATGTCCAGGGCATAAAAATAGCGCTGGGTGTTCTTTAACATCAAATCTACTGTGGAAAATTGTGGTAGAATTTTTGGGTATTTTGGACAAAAACGGAAACACTTTTCGCCTTCAACAACAGCTTTCCCGAAACCTAAGGCCATTGAGACGATACCATCTTCAGGCTTCATATAGGAGATCGGATAATAGTTATACGACTGTGCTACTCCGGATATTGCAGGATAAAAATATGAACCCGTTTTCTGGCCGATCAGTTGTTGAATAATTACTGACATTGAGTCATGACGTTTTTGACCAACGCTTTTAGCATAGGAACGGGGGTTCGCAAAAAAGGTTGAGGCATAGACAAGTTTAACAGCATCCTGCAACTGTTTTAAACGCACCTCAAAATCCTGATGATCATTGGGCAGCATTACCGTTTCGTAAAGACCGGCGTATGGTCTATATTGAGCGTCCTCAAACATGCTTGACGAACGAACCGCCAAGGGCCAGAAAACTTTTTTAAGAAAAATTCGTAACGACTCCACTAGAATCTCTGGCAGTTGTGCCTTTAAAAATTGTCTGCGCACTATGTGATCACGGCCACCACAGAGGTAAAACAACATGTTTGAATCAACAAAATCATTGAAAATATCAGTTGTAATAACCAATGTTTTTGGGATTTTAACTGGGTAACCATAAAACTTCTGGCGTATATCTTGTCTGCTATGAAGAAGTGAGGACAAAAACGCAAGACCCCTTGCTTTGCCGCCCAGAGAACCATCGCCAATCTTGACAATATCAATCACTCTCGGATCAAAATCATGTTTCTCAAAATCAGCGACAACACCCTGATGTCTCCATTTGCGAAGGGCAAAAATACTTTCAGACAAATATGTTCTCATTGAATCGACAGTATCAAAATCATCAGTCCTGATTGCACCCAGTAGCGTAGCCATACCAATTTCTGAACGCGCCATTACCCAGTTTGAAAAATGCTGCCGCTTGGCATGATATAAAAAAGAGATTTCGGGTATAGTACAAACCGCAGATTCGAACTCTTTAAAGTTTTTTGCTCGCCCCACCTCTTGACCATCCGGCAGACGAAAGACAAAGTCACCAAAGCCCAGATACTTTTCAAAATATCCTTTAATAATCTGTAATAGATCCGAGCTGTTCTTATCCACAAAGCTGGCCGGGATCTGCTCTGCCTTTTGTTGATTGAACGAGTCTGAACTCATAAGCAATAATGAGATATCTTTATCGTTTTTTCGCACATATCGCAGCAGGCGTATTCCAGCGTTATCATCGAAAACACCCTTGCGGGTAAAGCGCGTATCGCTCATCACACAGAAGACATAGTCTCGATAACGCCTGATAAGTTTCCTAGCCTCTTCATAGTTTGAGGCCAGGAGTATTTTGGGACGGGCGCGCATTTTAAGGAGTCGGTGCTCTTCATTAAAACTTTCTTCGAGAACAGAACGCGTCTGCTGCACCACTGCCTGATAGAGTATTGGCAGAAATGATGAGATATACTCAGGTGAGTCTTCAACAAGGATAAGCACACGCACCATGGCAGTGCGAGTATCGGCCTTTACGTTGACATGATCTTCAAGATTTTTTATCAAGGCAAGAAGCAGTCGTGAATCTCTTGTCCAAACGTAGGTACGATCTACTCCAGAACAATCTCTTTGAGATGCGGCCTCAAGACAGTGGAGATTAGGGGTCAAAAGAATAACCGGCAGGCGTGGTTGATGTTTTTTAATCTGTCTCCCAACCGAAAAGGCGTCCATACTACCAACAAACGGCATGCATAAAACCAGATCAAATTTGCGTTTTGAAAGATGCTGTAGAGCTTCCTGGACGGTCGAGACGTGGGTAAGACGAGGTGGAGCACTTAGATTTAAGCCATTATACTCGTTAATTATGCGCTGGGCTAAACTACCATCTTCCTCAAGGGCAAATGCGTCATAGGGACTGGAGACAAGAAGAATTTCACGAACCTTAAACGACATAAGTTCATGGAAGAGAGATGCATTTTCATCAAACCTGCGAACTAAATTTTCTGGATCGATCATAACGGGATACTGGTTGATCTCGGAATTATTCCACCTCAGAATATAGAAGTTCAGAGTTGGCACTCCACATGTTTTCCACTAAAAAAGTTCATCATCATCGGCAGATATAGAACGAGGCAGTTGGTCAAGATCAAAACTCTTGGCAGCATCAGCACCCGCCTTCAGGGCTTTTCTATTAAGCTGTTCTGTACCCTTTGGAACCCTGGCCAATAAGGCCTTGACAATGTTCTGACTTGAAACCATTGGACAGAAATGGCCAATGGCCCCTAAAGCGACCATATTTGCAACAATTTCACGACCAAGTTTTCGGGCAATACTGGTAAAAGGTATCGATAGTACACGACTGGTGGGAACCTGCTCAACTAAAGTTGAATCAATAATAAGCAGACCATTGGGTTTGAAATCATAAAAATAGGCATCGCATGAAGCCTGGTTCATGGCAAGAAAGATATCCATCTTCAGAACCTTGGGGTAGTCAATTGGCTTTGAACTAATTACAACCTCAGCCTTGCTCTTGCCGCCACGCGCTTCAGGACCATAACTCTGGGTTTGACAGACATGCTTACTTTCGTAAAGAGCAACAGCTTCAGCCAGCACAACTGCAGCTGTTATTACCCCCTGGCCGCCGGATCCACCCAAACGTATTTCGTAGCGATCATCGTTCATCTTTGCTTTTGTCCTGAATTTTTTGGTATTGCTCAATAAAATTAGGTTTCTCAAGATCAGCAAGAATTCCAATCGGGAACCTATCGCCTAATGTTTCTTTATCCAGCTCTTTCACCTCTGAAATTGGAACAGCAGAATCCCTTAACCATTGTAACATTGTTACAGGATCACCCATATTGTTACGTCTGCCATACTGGGTATGGCAATTAGTCATAATTTCAACAACGCTGAAGCCCGTCTTTAAAATAGCTTTTTCGAGCAGCGTATCAAGCTGCTTAACATGATATACAGTACCACGGGCAACAAAAGATGCCCCGGCAGTAACGGCAAGTTCAGCGATTGAAAAGGCATGTTCAACGTTGCCATATGGGGACGTAGTGGCATTGGCACCGAAGGGCGTGGTCGGCGAATACTGTCCCCCGGTCATTCCGTAGATCTGGTTGTTGACAATTATTGCGGTGAGATCGAGGTTTCTGCGTGCGGCATGGATGAAATGATTTCCACCAATAGCCGTCGCGTCACCATCACCCATTACGGAAATCACGGTGAGTTGCGGATTAGCCAATTTAGCGCCTGTGGCAAAAGTCAGTGACCTGCCGTGGGTTGTATGCAATGTATTGAAATCCATATAAACAGGCATCCGCCCGGCACAACCAATTCCAGAGGCAAGCACAACTTCGTTATTATCCAAACCGATCGTATCAATTGCTCTGAGCAGCGAGGCCATGATAATGCCGTTTCCACAACCTGGACACCAGATATGAGGAAACTTTTTATCATGTCTCAGATATTTATGACGTAATGTATTGATCTCTATACTCATCAGATTTCCTTAAGCGATTTTAAGTAACTCGTCGTATATTTCGCCGGGGGTAATAAACTCACCATCAATGCGATTTAATTTATAAACAGTACAGGAAAACTGATTCACTCGTTTTACTTCACGACTCATCTGGCCAATATTCATTTCTGGTACAATAACTGCCCGGCATTGCCGCAAAACTTTTGCAACATGACTTTTCGGAAAGGGGAACAGGGTAATTAATTGCAATAAACCGACCTTGATTCCCTTTGCCCGAGCTTCACGCATAGCTCTTTTTGCAGAACGCGACACTGATCCATAGGCTATAATTGCAACTTCAGCATCGACCATCATAAACTCCTTAACGCAGAATATTTCATGAAAACCATTGCTGATTTTCCGGAACTGCCTTTCCATAAAAGCTTGTATTTCTACAGCTTTTTGGGTTGGAAATCCCTTTGTATCATGAATTAAACCTGTGACGTGATGACGATAACCATCACCAAATGATGCCATCGGCGGTACGCCACGGCTGTTATCTTCATAGGGTACAAACCACTCAGGAGGGACAGAGGGTCTGATTCGATCGACAATCTCTATCTTACTGGTATCGGGCAACACAACCCCTTCTCTGGTATGGGCAACCACCTCATCCGAGAGAATTATGACCGGCACTCTGTACTTTTCACTTAGATTAAAGGCATGTACAGTAATCTCAAAACAATCAAAAACCGTTGAAACAGCGAGTACAATTATGGGATGATCGCCATGGGTTCCCCATCGAGCCTGCATAACATCGCCCTGAGACGGGCTGGTGGGCAAACCGGTACTCGGTCCCCCCCGCATCACATTCACAATAACACATGGGGTTTCTGTAATGCAGGCGTAGCCGATATTCTCCTGCATCAGAGAGAATCCCGGACCAGAGGTCGCGGTCATGCTTTTAACTCCAGCCAGGGATGCCCCAATAACAGCCCCCATACTGGCAATCTCATCTTCCATCTGGATAAATACACCATCAACTTTTGGCAGACGAACAGACATCTGCTCACTAATCTCAGAGGCTGGAGTAATTGGATACCCTGCAAAGAAACGACAGCCGGCAGCAAGAGCACCTTCAACAATAGCTTCATTTCCTTGAAGCAGTTTTGTCTTGCTAGTACCTTCAGACATCAGTCTTTCTCCTTCGTAGCAACGATCTATCCTCTATGGATATAGCAAAATCAGGGCAATGCTGCTCACAGAAATTACAGCCAATACAGCTGTCGGGGTTCACAATAACAGGCTTACCGTTCACACCAGGTTCAAAGACATTTTTGGGACAGAAAGCGATGCAAATGCCACAGCCTTTGCACCAATCCAGGAATATTTTTTGGGTATAGAGTCTCTTTTCTTTCTTTTTTGCTGCCACAGTATTGTCTCAATAAGAAGTTCATTTAATGATAGTTACATGGTACCAAATTCATAAGGCAAATAACAAAAAAATCTCTGACTTTGTCTTTTACGGATTTACTCCTGGTCGGTGGTGTATAGAAATCGTTTCACCTTATGGGTTGGTGTCTTGATAAGAGGTTGTGGATGCTCTCTAACAGAGAGTATTTTGGCATAGGCCGGTACTCTTTCATTTACAGCCCGACGAATAGAGTCGATCTCATTAAAAACAAGTTGAGCGCCTCCACTATCGATCTTACTTTCATTTATCCCGTGTTTGTCAGCAATATATTCATAATCAGGCACAATAACGGCCTCTAATCTGCCTTTCTTTACGACGACAATTGTTTCAGCAATTTCTAAAAAAGAGAGTAGTTTATCTTCGAGCTCTTCCGGGTAGATATTTTCACCACTTGATAAGACAATAACGTTTTTTATCCTGCCGGTGATCACCAGGTTCATATTGCAATCAAATAGTCCCAGATCCCCGGTTTTCAACCATCCATCTGCGGTTATAGTTTCTCGGGTAAGTTGACTGTTTTCAAAATAGCCGAGCATAATATTTGCCCCTCTAACCTGTATTTCTCCAACCCCAGAACTTTTATCAATATCAACCAACGTCACTTCAACATCTGGAATAACTTTCCCGACAGAGCCTAAACTGATCGAGGAATCACCAAATGGTCCGCCGGCAACCAAGGGGGATGCCTCAGTAAGTCCGTAGCCGACAAGATATGGCAGTTCTGCCATTTTTAAAAATTCCTCTGTATTGAAATGCAGTGCAGCGCCTCCGATGGCAAAAAGTTTTATGTTTCCACCGAATAACCGTATCACCTTTCGGCCAATAAATTTTAATATCTGGCGCTTCAAAAGTGGTATTTTAATCAGCGCTGAACAGATCCTGTTTCCAGTTAGTACAGGCTGAACCTTTTTCTTGAAAATTTTTTCCAGCAGCAGAGGAACCATGCAAACGACATGGGGAGCCACAGCACCACAGGCAGTTTGCAGTAAAGTTGGCGTCGGACGTTTTCTCAAGTAGTGGATAGATGCACCGTTAAATAGGGGCAGGAGCAGTCCAATGGTGAATTCGTAGGCATGTGAAAGTGGCAAAACTGAAAGGAATCGCCACGATGATTGTATCGCAATTAATTTACTTGCTGACTCAAGATTGGCTAATAGATTTGCATGACTCAGTAAAACCCCTTTTGAATGGCCGGAAGTACCCGATGTGTAAATAATTGAAGCAGTTTGACTGGAATCATAGAGGCCTTGTGTTTTAGGTGTATATTGATCACCATCAACTTTCATGATTGCGGGCTTTCTAATCTCGTAGGCAAATCCGGCATTATTTGAACAAAACGATAGAACCAGAATATCTTCCTGACAGATGGATAACACTCTTTCTTGATTTTGCTGGCAAGTGAATACGGCCCTGGCACCCGTCTCCAGGATAATATTGGCAATGTCCTGATCACAGAAATCAGTCAAAATCGGCACGGCGACACAACCAAGCCGAATTATCGCAAAATAGGCAATAACCCAATGAGATGAGTTTGCAGCAACTATGGCAATCGGCTCACCGGGTCCAATACAGGATTTAGCAAGTACAGTTGAAAGCTCAGAAACCCTGTCAAACACCTGATCATAGGAGAAAGATTCGCCGTCAACATCACAGAGACATGGTTTCGTTTTATAGGTGGCGCAGGTTTTCTCAAAAAAACTATTAAGATTGGTAAATTTCGATGTCATCACAAAAGCTATAATCTCTACTTTGTTTTTTTTGTAAGAAGCATACTTATATGGTATAAGCCATCCCAATTATAACCAAAAGGCAATTGAACATAGAGGGTTTAAATCGAAGCAATGGCTGTCTCAATCGCAATAAATGGTTTTGGCAGAATCGGTCGGCAACTGGCACGACTGATTTTATCTGAATCGTACCCGACAATTTCGCTTAAAGCCGTAAATACTTTAGAAAATTTACACGTTGCCGCACACCTTCTAAAATACGACAGCAGCTACTCGACCTACCCTCTTCCTATTACTGTTGAATCAAATAAGCTCATCATTAACAACAGACCTGTTTCATGGCTTAACGAGCCCGATCCTGACAACCTGTCGTGGTCGGACCACAACATCGATATAGTCATCGAATGCAGCGGCACAAACTCATCAAGGCGGGCGGGAAAACATATCAATTCAGGTGCACAAAAAGTTGTTATTACCGCTGCCTCACGGAACCCCGACATAACACTTTGCATGGGTGTCAATCACACTCAGTACGACAGCTCAAAACATCATATTATCAGTGGATCAAGCTGCACAACAAACTGTATTGCCCCAATCGCTAAAATACTCAATGATAAACTTGGTATAGTTTCGAGCCTGGCAACTATTATCCATTCATATACCAACACCCAAAATATTTTAGACAATGCTCATGATGACTTGCGACGGGCAAGAGCTGCGACCAGGAACCTGATCCCCACTCAAACAAGTGCTGTTTGGCAGATCCCGGAGGTTATTCCCCAACTACTGGGTAAGTTTGATGGTTTAGCGATTCGGGTTCCTACACCACTCATGCATCTGGCCGATGTCTCCTTTCTACTTTCACAACCGACAAGCCGAGATGAACTTGTCAGTCTGTTTGAAGATGCCTCGCTCAATGCCTATAAGAATATAGTCGCCTTGAACGCTGAGCCACTTGTGAGTACAGACTTTATCGGCAGCAGCTATTCTTCAATCATAGATCTGGAAAACATTCATTGTAACCAGAATCTTGTAAAGCTTTTACTCTGGCACGACAATGAACATGCCTATTGCTGTAGAATTCTTGATCTTGTGCGCTATATTGGCAGTTATTTGAAGAAGCACCATTGAGTGGTGAACCACGCAACCTGCCGGTTTATTTTTTCAAGCCCCCTCTTTAGAGATTGCCACCATCAGACAACTTTACTATTCTATTATAGTAACTTCAGGGTCACCTATACTTTAAGATTTACGACGGTTTATCCCTTTATTTACAGTCCCAAAAACAGTTTTTTAATGTATTAAAAATTTATGATTGCGATTTGACAGACAATGACGGCAGAACTTGAATCATTTACAGAAATAGGACGCTATGTCGTTGAGGAAAAGGTTGGCCAGGGGTCTATGGGAGAGGTTTACAAGGCCCGTGACCACCGTATTAACCGAGTTGTAGCAATTAAGACCCTGCGTCTCAACAAACTAAAAACCGAAGAATCCAGACAGCAGGCTAGAAATTTTTTCCTGCGAGAAGCGCGTATTTATGGAAAGCTTAATTACAACCATATTGCTGCTATTTATGACATGGGCATCCATAAAGGTTCCCCGTATCTCGTTATGGAATTCATAGAGGGTAACGATCTCAAGACCATCATTTCCAATAAGATTGAATATTCAACTGCCAAAAAAGTAGAAATTTTATCATTTCTGGCTCGCGCTCTTCATTATGCCCATCAGCGTGGTGTTTTGCACCGTGATATCAAACCAGCCAATATAATGCTGCTCGATAATGACTCACCAAAAATCACTGATTTTGGCATTGCCCAGGTTATGGAAATATCAGGTGACCAAACTTTATTAGAAGCTCAGGCAGAAGACAGTGAGATTCTTGGCACCCCCCACTATATGTCACCTGAGCATATATATTCCACCGAGTTCACCTGTCAGTCCGATCTCTTTTCTTTGGGGATTGTGGCTTATGAATGGCTTTCAAATGGTCACCGGCCATTTGTGGCCAGCAACATGAAGAGCTTACTTAAAGCAATTGTTGGTAAACGCGAGGAGTCTCTTCTCAGTCTTGGTGCAGCCGACGAAGAGTTATCTGCTATAATTTCCAAAGCACTGGCCAAAAAATGTGCTGATCGGTATCATACTGCCGAAGATTTTGCTGACGCTCTTGAGTTATACCTTAACTCCATTGAGATGCGTGTTAATGAAAGCCTGCCGTCAATGACTTCCGTTGAAAAGAGTCAAATCATCCAACGGTTGAAGGAAAAATATGTGTTTTTTGCTGATTTCACCAATGAGGAAGTTTCAATAATTTTTAAGCTTTCTCAAAAGAAAAAGTTTATTGCAGGCGAGTATATAATTCGAGAAGGTACTGTCGGTACCAAGATGTATGTTATCATATCCGGCCTGGTCTCAATTCAAAAAGAGATATCCGGCCAAGATATTGAGATCGATCAAGTTGGTCAGGGAACATGTGTAGGTGAAATGGCTATAATTGATAAACTTGAACGTTCAGCTTCTGTTATCGCTCTTGAGCCAACCATTGCCATTGCCATCAATGAGACAGTCTTACGTCTCTCAAACCCTGCCATCTGCCTCAAACTTTACAGAAATCTTGCGGCAATGCTCTCTGAACGGCTCAGAGCTAATGATATTAGGCTCAAAGAACTCCTGGCAACACAATAAGAGTAACACGACTTATCAATAAATCATTATACATTTAAAAGGAAATCATAAGACATGCAATTAAATCGATCTTTACATGTATTCACATGTGTACTGCTTTCACTGTTACTATTCACAGCCTGTTCAAAGAAAGCAGAAGAAACAGAGACAACCGCCAAAAAAGAAACTCAGAGTGTTGACACCAGTCCAGAAGCAACAACTCCGGTGGCTTCTATAAACGGTTTCACAATTTCCAATGTGGAGCTTGACAAGGAATTAACCCGTATACAGCAGCGTTTCTATACTTCTGCCAACATGTCTGACGCTCAAAAAAATCAGGTAAAGGGTGAGATTTTAAAAATACTCATAAACAATGAACTGTTCTATCAGGCCAGCCAGGAACTTGAAATTTCACCAACCGATGAAGAAATTGATCTAGGACTAAAAAGTGCTTTAGAACAATATCCCAACACCGATGCCTTTAATAATACCTTCACTCGTGAAGATATTATTAAAAAGATTGCGGTTGAAAAGTTCATCTCAGAGGCATTTTCTGATAAAACTATTATTACAGATGAACAGGCTAACAGCTATTACCAGGAGAATATTGCTGATTTCACTCGCCCGGAACAAGTCTTTACCAGCCAGATACACGTACCGTTTACCGCCCAGTCAGATCAAGCTCAAAAACAACAAGCCCTTGAAACAATAAACAACATACAAGAACAGCTCAAGGCAGGAAAAGCCTTTGCCGAACTTGCTGAACAATATAACGAGGGTAAACAGAAACTGCCAGGCGGCCAACTCGGCTATATTGTCCGTGGCCAGTTAGACCCTGTTTTAGAAACTGCACTATTTGCCTTAGAAGAAAATCAGTTCAGCGACGTTATTGAAACAGCTAACGGCTACTACATCGTTACCATAAGTGATAAAAAGCCACTCTACGTTTTTCCTTTTGACGAAATTTCTGAAAAATTAAAGGCGTATTTAAAACAAAAAGAAGTTCAGAAAAAAATTGATACGTTCATAACAACACAACGAGAAACAGCTAAGATAGAGATATTTCTCTAAATAATTCTCTTAATCTGAGAAGACCAGCAGGCAGAAATAACACTTTTCGCAATTTGAATAGACTAATTTAGTAACAGCTACTATGGATCTTAATGAGTTAGTAGTCATTCTCCAAAAAATTGACCTTTTCAGCTCATTTACAAATGATGAACTTGTCAGTTTTGCACGTTCAATTGAAGAACTGAAAATAGAACCGCAAACAGTTCTTTTTGAGGAAGGTGCTGCTGGTCGAGACATGTTTGTCCTTCTTGATGGCCAATTACAGATTCTTAAGGAAAACCGTACCATAACAACTATTTCGCCAATTGATTATATTGGTGAAATGTCAATCATTGAGGATAAACCTAGGTCTGCAACGGTCATATCGAACACTTCGGCAAGACTTCTTAAGATCACATCCGCTCAGTTTCAAAAGTTTTTTTCTACGCAGCCGAAATCACTGGTTTCCATGATGAAGACGCTCAGTCGTCGTATTCGTTATGACACCGAGCTCTTAGCTCAGGAATTTGAGAAGGCAAACATCCTGATCCATGATATGCGTAATGCCATTACAGGATTACTTCTGCTTGACCTGCTTGAAACTCAGGGTATGCCGGAGTCTCAAAAACGGTTTATAGAGTTAATGCAAAAAAGCCGACAACACCTCACCGAAATGAGCAATGAGGCCCTGTCTAATGCCAAACGCCTGCATTTTTGTCCAACTCTTGAGAGCAACTCTTTGCCGGAAATCATACATGATATTCAAGAGGCGGCTTTCGTTCACCCTGATTTAAAAAACAAACAGATAGTCGCAGAAATTGACTCGGACTTTCCAGAGTTCCCCTTTTACAAAATTGATATCTCCAGGGCCATTATCAATCTTGTTATTAATGCAGGGCAAGCCAGTAAGGCAGGAGATCCGATCTTAATTAAACTCTACCAGCAAGACAATCAGGCCGTTGTAAAGATAATAGATAAAGGCTGTGGCATTCCTGCCGAAATTCATTCAAAAATTTTCCTGCCGCATTTTACTACTAAAGATAGCGGAAATGGTTTTGGACTTGCGTCCTGCAAGCAGATCATAGAGGTTAAACACAAAGGGAAGCTGTCACTTGAGTCACCTCCAGGTTGCGGCACAACCTTCACCTTTACCCTTCCACTCTCTCCCGAAGGATTTCCACCCCAAACTGCCATTTTATGATTAATCCGGAAAAACACCTTCAGCTAATTGACGAAGCCGTTGGATTTATACAAAGTCAACTTAGCTGCCCACCACCTCTCATTTTAACAGTGCAGGGAACAGGACAAAGCTTCCTGCCGGATGGTTTCATGCAACATGAAGCACTAGCATACTCACAGATACCACATTTTCAGATTCCAACCGTGCCCACTCACGTTGGCAAACTCATTATCGGCACAATTAACAACACGACAATTGCCATTCTACAGGGAAGATTTCATTTTTATGAAGGATTTGAACCTCACCAGATTGTTTTTCCCCTTCGTGTGCTTAACAGACTAGGTTGTAAGACGCTTATAATTACCAATACGGCAGGGGGATTGAATCTTGCTTATGAACCCGGATCTTTAATGGTTGTGACTGACCATATCAACAATATGGGTTTCAACCCATTACGCGGTACTAATAGTGACATTTTGGGTCCGCGCTTTCCCGATATGAGCCGCTGTTACTCAAAGAAGCTGATTAAACTTACGCTACAAAGTGCAGAAAAATGTGGAATTAAAGTACATATGGGAGTTTACACAGGCATTCCAGGGCCCAGCTTAGAAACTCCCGCTGAGACACGGTTTTTACGAAACTGCGGGGCCGACGCGGTAGGGATGTCGACGGTGCCGGAGGTTATTGCTGCTCACCACCTGGGCATGAATATTCTCGGCATATCACTGATTGCTAATGTTAATAATCCCGATGAGTTTAAGCCAATTGCTGTTGACGATGTTATAACTCAAGCACAGAAAGCTCAAGGTCAAATTAAGGCTATACTTTCAGATCTTTTACAAAACCATCTCACTTGAGTCAGAGTTGTAACTATTCAGGTGACGCCGCCCATAACAAGACTTTATTCATCTTTTACCTGCTGTACCTTCGCCCCAAGTTTTGAAAGTTTCCCGGCGAGATCATCATACCCTCTTTCAAGGTGATAAATTCTCGAAATTTCGGTTATCCCTTCCGCAGCAAGTCCGGCAATAACCAGCGAAGCACTGGCTCTCAAGTCGGTAGCCATAACTTTTGCACCGGTAAACTTACCAGTTCCTTTTACGATTGCACTCCTGCCATCAACTTTGATATTAGCACCCATTCTAAGCAGTTCAGCAACGTGCATAAAACGATTTTCAAATATTGTTTCATTGATAACACTTAACCCATTTGAAAGGACCATTAAGGCCATCATTTGAGCCTGCAGATCCGTTGGGAAACCTGGATATGGCAGCGTTTTAATATCGACACTGGTAAGCTTTTTATGTCTGGCGACTCGAATATGTGAGCCATCCTCTTCAACTGTCAGCCCAACAGAACGAAGCTTTTCTATGAGTGACGTCAAATGCTTGGGATTGCAGTTATTAATAACCACATCACCACCAGCAGCACCGACGGCAATTAAATATGTTCCCGTTTCAATACGGTCTGATAGAATGGTATTTTCAGCTGGGTAAAGTTTCTTGACGCCATGAACAACCAGCTTATCCGTGCCTTTTCCTTCTATCTCTGCACCCATTGAAACAAGCATATCGATGTTGTTGCCGACCTCCGGTTCACGGGCTGCATTTTTAATGACCGTTGTCCCTTTGGCAAGAACAGCAGCCATTACAATATTTTCTGTCCCTGTAACAGAGGGAATGTCAAAATATATTGATGCCCCTTTAAGACGTCCTTCGATCTCCGCCTCAACATACCCTTCTTTAAGGGTTAAATGGGCCCCCATTTTCTCTAAAGCCTGAAGGTGAAAATCAATAGGACGAGCACCAATAGCGCAACCACCTGGCAATGATACCCTTGCTCGGCCGTAGCGGCTCAGCAAGGGGCCGAGAACAAGTACAGAGGCACGCATTGTTTTCACAAGATCGTATGAGGCTTCCAGATTGTTAATCGAATCACAATTAAGATACCAGGTACCGGCCTCGCCCTTTTCAGAAGTTACTCCGAAAGATTCAAGCAATCTCACAATTGTACGTGTATCACGCAGATTCGGCACATTATGCAGCGTATGACGTCCAGTAGCCAACAGTGTAGCTGCAAGTAAAGGCAGAGCAGCATTTTTTGCACCGCTTATTGATATCTCACCATGAAGCGGAATCCCGCCTTGAATTACTAGTTTATCCATTTATCATAACCCTTTACCCCTTTACCTTTGCCTTAAGAATTCGTGGTAACCCAGCATAATCATCATAAACAGTAAAGTCCTCAAAAAAGCCACCCTTGCCGATAAAATCGAGAACAAACTCTTTCTGGTCATAACCAATTTCAACAAATAAAAACCCACCTGGAGCGAGGTATGGCGACGAATTACTTATAATTTTTTTTAAATCATTAGTACCATCAGTGCCTGAGAATAAGGCGCTTGCCGGCTCAAAACTGAGTTCTTTCTGCAAATCTTTTCTTATCTTTTCAGCAACATAAGGAGGATTTGAAATAACAATATTGAAGGAAGCTTTGGGGGTAAAGGCATTAAACCAGTCAGAAGCTACGAATTCTAACTGATGCAAGACGCCGTGATTCGCCGCGTTTATCTTGGCAGTTTGCAGTGCAGAGATGGAACGATCAAGAGCAAATAGTTTTGAAGACCTCAACTCTTTAGCCAATGTAACAGCAATAGCACCACTTCCTGTACCAAGATCCATAATAGTCAATGATTGCCTTGAGTCAATTAATTCTTTTCCAGTAGAAATTGCCTTTTCAACAATCAGTTCAGTCTCTGGTCGTGGTATTAAAACTGAGGGGTTAACAACAAAGCGGCGCCCATAAAAATCTTGTTCGCCAACGAGGTACGCAATCGGTTCCCGGGACAATCGCTTATTGGCAAGTTCAAGAATCTTTAAGGCTTCATCAGCACCGACTAGCTCCGCTGATTTAATAACCAGATCAGAACGTGTAAGGCCTAAAACGTAATGGAAGAGTATGGCGGCATCAATTTCTGGATCAGGAATTGATGCGTTTTTGAACAGATTAACAAGAGAGAGATATATTTGACGGACAGTTTTCAGCTCTAAATCCCACAACTTAAAGTAACAAAAGTAACACCATTAAAGGGTGTGTTGTATTCAGGAATTAATCAACGAATAGTCTTGAGGGCTTCAGCCTGAAAATGGCTGTTAAGCGGTTCGATAATAGCATCGAGTTTACCAAGCAAAATATCATCGAGTTTGTACAGAGTCAAATTGATGCGATGGTCACTCACCCTCCCCTGAGGAAAGTTATAAGTCCGTATTCGCTCACTTCGATCACCGCTACCAACTTGACTTTTACGTTCAGCTGAAATTTTATCGTGTTGATCCTGCTGCATTTTATCGAAAATTCTTGCTCGAAGAACTTTCATTGCAGATTCTTTATTTTTATGCTGGGATTTCTCATCCTGACACGTTGCCACAATACCTGTTGGTAAATGTGTTAAACGTACCGCTGACTGTGTGGTGTTGACACTCTGGCCTCCCGGCCCGGAAGAACAGAATATATCAACCCTGACGTCACTAGGAAGAATGTTGAGCTCGACATCTTCAGCCTCTGGCAAAATAGCGACAGTAACCGCTGATGTGTGAACACGACCTTGAGCTTCAGTTTCAGGAACACGTTGAACCCTATGAACACCGGATTCATATTTCAAACGACTATATACCTTATGGCCCTTAATCAGGGCGACAATATCCTTGAAACCGCCAATCCCATTGGAGCTGCTGTTAAGCACCTCAACTTTCCAGGACTGATTCTCGGCAAAACGATGGTACATCTTATACAGATCAGCTGCAAAAAGTGCAGCCTCATCGCCACCGGTTCCAGCTCTAATCTCAAGGAGTATGTTTTTGTCGTCGTTGGGGTCAGGGGGGAGTAGCAGTAATCTAAGCTGGTTTTCAAGCCCCGTAATTTTTTCAGTTAAGGCCTCAATTTCACCTTTTACAAGAACAAGCATCTCATCGTCATCTTCTTCGCGAAGCATCTGCTTGTTCTCAGCAAGTTCTGCTACTGTCTGCTGATAAAGGGTATAAAGCTGATCCATCTTAGAAACAGTGGCATGTTCCTTTGCATTTTTCTGATACGCAACTTGATTAGAAATGATAGCGGGATCGGACAGTTTCGCTTCAAGTTCTAATTTTTTTTCGTGTATATGTTCAAATTTTGCAAACATAGTTTCTGATACTGTTCATTTGAAAAAAAACAAGCATCACCAATATAATTGATGATGCTTATAAGTTGTGTGGTCAGTGGAGTTTATCCCACTATATTTAACAAAGGTACGTTGATAAAACTCGAAATAACTAACTTCTGTTTTTAGGCAGTCTTATCGTAATGTTTGGCATACTTCTTCATAAACTTCTCAACACGACCAGCCGTATCAACAAGCTTCTGCTTGCCGGTAAAATAAGGATGACAGGCTGCACAAATCTCGACTTTTATCTCAGGGTTAACTGAACCAAGCTCAACCTCATTTCCACAAGCACACGTTGCGTTGATCTGATGATATTCAGGATGGATATCTTTCTTCATTTACAAACCTCTTTATTGCTTTGATGATATTCGATGTTACACGCAAGACATCGACAAACATGATTAAATAACATGCTCTTTTACTTTATTTATATTTATTTTTCAAGCACAGAATATAAAACCTAGCTATTCATAGTATCAAAAAACTCCTGATTGGTTTTAGTGCCCTTCATTCTTTGCAAAAGAAACTCCATAGCATCCGTCGGCTTCATTGTTGACAGTAATTTTCGAAGAATCCAGGCCCGATTCAGCTCTTCTTCGGATAACAACAAATCTTCCTTACGTGTTCCCGATCGATTCATATCAATTGCCGGATACAATCGTTTATCAGACATTTTACGGTCAAGAACTATTTCCATATTACCCGTGCCTTTAAACTCTTCAAAAATAACCTCATCCATCCTGCTGCCTGTTTCAACCAAAGCTGTCGCAATTATTGTCAAACTGCCACCCTCTTCAATGTTACGAGCTGCCCCAAAAAATCGTTTCGGGCGATGCAAGGCGTTTGAGTCAACACCACCAGACAGAATCTTTCCACTTGGAGGCACAACCGTATTATAAGCACGAGCCAATCGGGTAAGACTATCAAGAAGAACAACAACATCTTTTTTGGCCTCAACCAGGCGCTTGGCTTTAGCAATAACCATTTCAGCAACTTGTATATGTCTTTGAGGCGGTTCGTCAAAGGTTGAACTGACAACTTCACCCTTTACACTTCTTGCCATATCTGTAACCTCCTCCGGACGTTCATCAATCAGTAGAACAATCAGGGTAACTTCCGGGTGGTTACTGGCTATGCTGTTGGCAATATCTTTAAGCAATACGGTTTTACCCGTACGAGGCGGTGCAACGATAATACCTCGCTGACCCTTGCCAATTGGCGACATCATATTCATAACGCGCATTGAAAAATTAGTTGGATCATTTTCAAGGTTTAAACGTTCTTCAGGATGAAGTGGCGTGAGGTTGGAGAACAGAGTTTTTTCACGATTTTTTTCGGGCGGTTCAAAATTCACAGAATCAACTTTCAGCAAGGCGAAATAACGCTCCCCTTCTTTGGGAGAGCGAATTGGTCCCTCAATCGTATCGCCTTTTTTGAGACCCAACCGTCTAATCTGAGAAGGCGAAACATATATATCATCAGGGCCTGGCAAATAATTATAATCCGGAGCTCTTAAAAAACCAAAACCATCAGGCAATATCTCAAGAACACCATTACCCTTACTGTTACCGTTTTTCTCTTCGCGTGCTGCATGAGCTTTTTGAATTTCAAAAATCAACTCTTGCTTGCGCAAACTGCTATAACCTTCAATGTTAAACTGTTTAGCGAGTGCGGTAAGTTCGGTGATTTTCTTATGTTTAAGGTCAATAAGATCCATGTTAAGCCTGTCTCCTTAAGACAATAGTTTTTATTATGCTGCCATGAGCACGATCGTAAAGCATTAATATCTGGGAAAAATCATTAGAACTGCGATGAATAATCACAGTGCGGTATTTTTGTTTTTGAGCAGAGTATTGTTAGTATTATGATTGATTACGGTTTTTGAATGGTATGATCGTAGTACGATGGTTGAATATGATTAGGCAACCCAAGAAGAGTTGATTACTTTTATGATATATGCGATCTGTGATTTCAAGATAAAAAAAGGTAAGTACTCGTATGAAGATGTTTAATTCTAATAGATACTAGGACTTAAGGCCTAAGGTGTCAAGATTTTTTTTAGTTGAACAATTTGTTTAAAGGTATGATCCCAATTTTTGTCATTATCAATCACATAATCGGCCAACTCTATCTTTTCCTTGAGAGGAAATTGCGCCGAAAGAGTTTTCTTTATCTGGTCAGAGGTTACTCCGTCACGTAACGAACCTCTTGCAACTGCTATATTTTCACTGACCGCCACCACGAGCACTTTGGCAAAATCACTCTGCCAATTGGCTTCATATAATAACGGAACTTCAATTAATGATTTCTGACCATTGTCAGTATACGCCTCATCAACTTTGCGCTTAAGTTGCTTTCGTACCAGAGGATGCAACCGTTCCTCTATCTTTTTACGTAGAGCACAATCTTCAAAAATAGTATCTCGCAGTTTAGGCTTATCAAGGGCCCCATTTTTTAAAAAAAAATCAGGGGCAAGCAAGCTACGCAGGAAAAACCAACCTTCAGCCTCTTTTTTTAGCAGTGATGCCACTTCCGCATCGGCATCAAAAAGACAGTACCCTAGCATATCTGCCAGAGCTTTAGCCACAGAACTCTTGCCAGAGGCAAGTCCACCAGTAACGCCTATACTGTTTGCAAAAAAGCGCTCCATTTTCGTGTCAAATTCGGTAAAAGGCTATTGTCGCTTTACAAAATTCCTGCATCCTAAGCCTGATCAACAGAACTCTCCTGCCGTAATCTTTCGATGAAACTGTTCATATCATCATAGATCGGATCAACAAACCGCATCATTTCGCCACTAATCGGATGTTGAAATTTAAGTTTATAGGCGTGCAGAAATTGACGTTTTATCCCAAGTTTTTCATAGAGGGGCAGCTGTTTTCTGGCACCATAAACACTGTCGCCGACAATAGGCAAACCCAGGTCTGCCAGGTGTACACGTATCTGGTGCGTTCTCCCTGTCTCAAGGGTAATTTTCAGGAGTGTAAATTTCTCGAATGATTCAATGATCTCCCAGTGCGTTACAGCCTCTTTACCACCACTGGTAAGTACCGACATTTTCTTACGGTCAACCCGATGACGACCGATTAATGTAGAAATTGTGCCAGATTTCCTTGGAGGAACACCGTCAACTACTGCCTGATACACCTTAGTAACTCTCTTATCCTTAAACTGTTTAACCAAGCTTAACTGCGCGGCATTACTTTTTGCAATCACCATCAACCCGGAAGTATCTTTGTCAAGTCGATGAACTATGCCCGGGCGAAGGGAGCCATTAATACCACTCAGATCATGGCAATGGTAAAGCAAACCATGCACCAATGTACCTGTCATGTTTCCTGCTGCGGGATGCACTACCAGACCAGGAGGCTTAGAAATGACTATAAGATCAGAGTCTTCATAAACAATTTCAAAAAAAACCTGCTCAGGAATGAGCTCGAGTGGTTCTGGGGGCGGTATGAATATCTCTACAAGATCATTGATACGAAGTCTGTAGTTATTTTTTCGTGGTTGACCACAAACCAGCACATGATGATCTCGAATCAATTGTTGGAACATTGCTCGAGAACATCTCTCGCCGTCAACCGTCACCGCGTTACCCAAATAATTATCCAACCGCTGTCCCGCGTGACCGGAATCGACAATCTTCTCAAGACAGGTCCAATTGTCGATATTTGTAGGATCAATTAAGGACATGACTCAAATCAGACGGGGGGTTATAAAAAAAGGAGGAACCAGATAGGCCTGAAGGAATAACTTCATACTCTTGTCTTGCAAGAACTATATCAACACACGAGTATATCTTTTACAACCATAATGAACATTTACAATCAGTTATAACTCTTCCAGCTGTAAATCAGGCAAAGATATGACTGATACTGTCAACAACCACATCCTCTTTACTGGCATTGGCTATAGAAATCTCTTTTACTAAGAGACTTTGGGCCGTATCCATCATCTTTCGTTCACCAAAAGATAGTGTTTTATCCTCTTTAAGGATATAGAGGTCACGAAGAACTTGGGCTATCTCAAAAACCGAACCGGTTTTTATTTTTTCCATATAATTACGATATCGTTGATTCCAGGGCTGTGACTCGATGATCACATCTCGTTTTTTCAAGATCGAATATATCTTATCAACCTGATCTGATTCGATGATCGCACGCAACCCGACACTTTCAGATGTATTCGTTGGAATCATGATAATCATGTTTGATTCAACTATTCGAATAACGTAAAAAAACTGTTTTAAATCTCCAACCTCACGACTTTCAATTGATTCAATTTGCCCAACACCATGGGCTGGATAAACAGCCATATCACCAACATCAAACATTTTCTTGAGTTTTTTTGCCATTTTTTTTGAGTAATCTTCAGAGTAGTGGTTTTCACCAGTTGTTGACATCATTATCTAAAATGAGGTAACGAGGTGAACGGGTATTTCAGTTTCTTTTTACTTTCGATCTTTAGATGGCTCTAACCAGCATTACCAGGCTTGGAGATTGAGAATTTCAGAGTGGAATTTAAAAAAAGAAAGCAAGTTTCTTTATATTCTCAAACAGGAAAACCAATATAACACAAATTCAGAAAAATGCAACAACTCGCTTACGAACTGGATATTTGATATAAGAAACACGGTGACATGGCCAGATCACAGACGGTTCAAATGGTTCATAGCGTAAGTTGTTCCATGTTTAACAACCAACTCAAGACTTTCACTTATAGTAACCAGTAAAGGGTCAACAACCTCTTGCTCTGCCTGTGTAAATCTGGAAAGAACATAACTACTGACTGGCATTTCAGAGTTCGAGTCCGGCCTGCCGATGCCGGCACGAATTCGTGGAAAATTTTTCCCGCCAAGGCATTGGATAATGGAAGAGATCCCGTTATGCCCCCCTGCCCCCCGGTTAACAACAAGTTTTATCCTGCCAAGATCGAGATCTAAATCATCGTGAATGACAATAACCTTTTCAGTGACGATTTTATAGTAGGTACAGATTTTACCAACAGCCCTACCACTACAATTCATGAAGGTTTCCGGCTTGGTAAGAATCAATTGCTCAGGGCCAATACTGACCTTTGCAACCTTCGCCTCCCATTTTGAATCAGAAAAACTGACACCTGCTTTATCAGCAAAATAATCCAAGGCCATAAAGCCGATATTGTGACGGGTTTGCTCATATTTCAATCCAGGATTACCAAGTCCAACCACAAGGTGCATAAGCCAATCTCAATTCCATGTAAAAACAAAGCGCAAACAAAAAAGCCGAAAGAAGACAGGGTCTTCTTTCGGCTTCAGATTCACAAATCAATCCCTATTAGGATTCACTTTCTTCAGCGGATCCTTCTTCAGATACTTCTTCTACAGCTTCAGCTTCTTCAGCTCCGGCCTGAGCTTTAGACTCTGATACAATTGCAACACATGTGGCATCCAACTCATTCAACATCTCAAGTGACGAAGGAATCACCAAGTCGCTACAATGTAGACGATCACCAATGCTCATATCGCTAACAACAATTTCAAGGAAATCGGGAATATCAAGAATGAGGCCCTTTAATTTAACGGATGTCAATGCTATATGCATCTCACCACCAAGGTCAACACCTTTGGCAACGCCAATGTATTTAACCGGCACATCAAATATCATAGGCTCATCGAGTTTAACCTCAAGGAAATCAGCATGTACTAAATCGCCTGAAATAGGTGCTGCCTGAACTTCTTTAACAATGGCATATCGTTTTGTTGATGAGGCACCGTCATTGACCTCAAGATTAAACACCGCGTTACGTCTTTGCAAAGCGACTAAAGTCTTGGTTAAACTTTTAGTATTAAGTTTCAAGGAGATAGCATCACTCTTTGGCCCGTAAAGTATGGCAGGTGTCATACCATCTCTTCTCATGCTTCTAGCCGCACATTTCCCATAAGTATTTCTAACATCTGCATTTAAGTCATATTGCAACATCAGTCCTAACCTCCACACCTGAAATTTCTACAGGCTTTATAAATAGTAGTAAGCGTAATTAAATATCAAAAAAAGTGATCAGCTACAATACTATAGCCTCACTAAAATCATACAAAAAGTGAACTAACCGAGTCATCGGTATGAATGCAACGAATCGCATCCGCAAGCATTTTGGCAACTGTAAGTACTTTAATTTTTTTACAATTTATAGCATCCCCTCGAAGGGGAATACTGTCAGTAATAACCAGCTTGTCAATTTTGGAGGCCTCAAGTCTCTCGATCGCGGGACCGGACAAAACACCGTGCGAACAGCAGGCGTAGACCTTCTCGGCACCCTCTTTAATAAGTATATCAGCTGCAGAACAAAGAGTGCCGGCAGTATCGACCATATCATCAAGAAGAATAGCTGTCTTACCTTTAACATCACCAATAACATTCATTGCAGCACATTCGTTGGCGCGCTCACGGCGCTTATCTATTATCGCCAGATCCGCATCAAGTCGTTTGGCAAAGGCACGCGTTCGCTCAACACCACCTGCATCGGGAGAAACCATAACAACATTGGTAAATTTATTCGATATATGATCCAGCAATATAGGTGCTGCATATAAATTATCCACAGGAATATTAAAAAATCCCTGAATCTGACCGGCATGCAGATCCATCGTAAGTACTCTTCGCACTCCGACTACGGTCATCATCTCAGCAACAACTTTTGCTGTAATTGGCACTCGCGGGGCAACCTTCCTATCTTGTCGTGCATATCCGTAATAGGGCAGTACCGCAGTAATTCTCCGTGCAGACGCTCTTCTCATTGCATCTACCATGATAACAAGTTCCATCAGGTTATCATTAACAGGAGGACTTGTGGGCTGTATGATAAAGATATCACGGCCTCGGACATTTTCACCTATCTCTACAAATATTTCTCCGTCACTAAATCGTCGTACTTCAGCTTTTGAAAGTGGTTTTTGCAAATGCTCACAGATTGAAAGAGCTAATTCACGGTTAGCATTTCCAGAAAACACTTTCATATCTTTAAGCATCTCTTTTCCCATTAAAATCCACCCTCTCAAGTTTTCAGGTTGACTAACAAAAATTGGCTGGGGCGGTAGGATTCGAACCTACGAATGCAGGCGTCAAAGGCCTGTGTCTTACCGCTTGACGACGCCCCAACATTTTTTTATTACAACCAGCCACACATCATTATTGGTAAGCGAATCAAAACTACAAACACGATTGTTTGACTTTCAAGACACTATCAACGCCCTAATGCTCAACAATGGACATGGTTAGTTCGGTAAAGGCAAATACTAACTATTAAAATTACCATCAAATCAAGTCGTTAGTATTAAAATGTATCTATTATAGGCTCCGCTAAAAAAACAGCCGAGTAACGTTTAGAAAATTTTTCTTTGCACTTATGGGCTGTTTCTATGTGATCAAAAACGCCAAACACGGTGGCTCCACTGCCGGACATAAGGGATGTGACGGCTCCATTAGCGATCAGCTCATCCTTAATATCCTGAATAACCGTATATTTCTTTAAGGTTACCTCTTCCAGATCATTGCACAAACATGCCATCTCAGCTTTTTTTACCGGCGCATCATCTTGCCGAGAGGCATTAAACAATGATTTTGAACAGCCGAGTAAATTATATGAATTACCCTCTCTTGTCAATGTAAAATTGTCATAGGCCCACTTAGTTGATATGGAGATTCCCGGATTAACCAAAACAATCCAACATGGGTCAACTGGTTCGATTGGACAAAGTTTATTGCCAATTCCTGTAGCGTAAAAAGCAGGGGTTTCCGAAACAAAAAAAGGAACATCTGCCCCCAGAGGAGATGCCAACTCAAAAAGTTGGCTATCAGTAAGTGCCATATTAAAAAAAGAGTTCAACCCCCTCAAGCATGTTCCCGCGTCACTGCTTCCCCCTCCTAAACCGGCAGCAACGGGGATATGTTTATCAAGATAAATATGAACGTCCGGTTGAATTTGTGTATAAGCAAAAAAGCTCAGTGCCGCTTTCACAACAAGATTTCTTTCATCGGTGGGCAAACCGGCGTCGGAACAGGCAAATTGCAGGCCGGTAGTTGAGGGGGGTAAATGTGAGCCAATCAACAAGGTTGATTTTTTGGACAATGGTTTCTACTTCATGGTAACCGTCGGAACGTTTGGCCAATATAGCAAAATATAAATTAACTTTTGCAGGTGCTGATAGAGTTAATGGTGACGACACAACCGTCATTCCTGTTCTGGTGGAGTTATGAATAGGAGGGGCAAGCCGCCTTTGGGGATCATTGCGGCAAAAAGAATAAAACTAAGCGTTCACGTAGCGCATCTTAAGATCATAAAGAATTTTTTCAACAAGATCATTCTCTTCGACAGTAAGATTCCCTACTGACTTCTTCTGTAACATATTCATGGTGTCAATGGTGTGTTTAGCCATCATTTTATCCACGTTTTTCAGGCCAGTCTTAGGGTCGGGCACAACACCTAAATGAAATAAAGCGGAGGTGTTTAATGCCATAAAAAAAGAGGTAAATGTGACATCGGGCATCACACATTTACCGTCTTTTTTTATCATTCCCGGCGCACAAGGACAATCTTCTTCTTTTGCTGTCGTCATAGCGTTTAGCCCAATTAAAAGATCCTAACAGATTATACGTTACGTTGTCGGCATCTCAATTGCCATTGCCGCATTAACATTCTCAATATCAAGAATTTCCTGTATATTCTCCTTAGAAAGGAGTTTGTTGGTGTTGAGAAGAATTACATTCACG
>JADGBM010000032.1 GCA_015231515.1 Desulfobulbaceae bacterium | reverse complement strand
TGAAAGAGGGGTTGGGGGAGATTTAAAAAAAGTGCAGATGCCCGGAAGTAATGAAATGCGAGAGGTCCAGTAGCACTTTCTGACAGTGCTACTGGGCATTTCTCACAGGTAATGCTCTAAATCCAGTAGTTAACTCTTTTGAAAAGGTATTAATCTCACCGCCAAGGAAAAAAATTGTTCGGGCTCTCTTTCTCCGGGTGTCTGATGTCCACGGGCAGCACCCGGAGAGTGTTATTTCTGGAACGGATTGGAATCGTTTGGTGGAGGTTGGGTCGAAGATTGTGCCAAGTTCCTTCAAGGTTGGTAACCGCCAGTCGGAATAGTTTCCGACTGAATAATTTTCGCAGTATGCTTTGGCAGTATTCCAATCGGTGTCGATGCCGTTATCAGTCGTGGCCCACATCAGACCCGTTGTACTGTCAATCACGGTATTGTCAGCATTTTTGACAAATCGACCTGCTTGCTTAGGCTCAGCGGCTTCGCTGTTTAAGGCGAATAAGCAAGAGACCAATATAGCCAACCATATGATTTTGCATTGTTTTTTCATGTCTTTTTCCTGTTTGAAAAGATTTGTCGTTTGCCAGCCCGCATTTGAATCGTTATTGCCTTATACAATATTTCACGGATGCCTGCCCAAGTCAAGCGTCGGTTTTTTGCTTCACCTTGAGCTGGGTAATAGTAAGCAGCGCTAGAGTAACCAGTGGTGTCGCCTGGTAACCAAAGGATGTACCGAGATAATCCGTCTGGCTGTTTGTTAACTATTCTTTACATAAATAGCTGATTGTGCTATTTATGTTAATTATGGTAAACACTGACGGAAAACTTGGAGAAGTTCTAGAGATGCTTGGCGCACGTTTAAAGGACGCTCGTCTGTCCCGCAATGAGAGTCAGGAAGTCTTTGCCGCCAGAATTGGACTGACCAGGCAATCCTATGCCAAAATGGAGAAAGGGGCAGGTGTCGTGCCAATTGCCAACTGGTTGGTTGCGAGTGATATTCTGGGACGTTTGGATACATGGCAGGATGTGCTCACAGGTCAAGAAGACTTATTCGTGCAATACAAAAAAAAACAGCAAAAGAGAAAAAGGGCCAGCCGCAGTGAGGGCAAAAGGAGTTACGTGGGAAGTTCATGATTAAACTGAATGTCTGGCTCACTCTTGATGAAACAGCAACACTTCGTGTTGGTGAACTGATTGCAGCTGATCCGGATGCTCAAAAAGGCGGCGCCATTCAAGGTCAATTTCGCTACACCAACGAATATCTCAACTGGCCCAAGGCGTTCCCATTAGATCCAATTCATTTGCCGCTGGCTCAAACTATATTTGATGCAAACAGGCCCCGTTCAGGCATTCATGGGGTATTCGAGGATAGTCTTCCCGACGATTGGGGGCGAAAGATTCTGGTGCGAAAATATAATATTCCTCGAAATGAGCAGAGACCGCCGCAACTCCTTCGCTGCCTGGCGGGTGATGGTATGGGCGCCCTCAGCTATAGCGAAGATGACCTCCCTCCAAAGAAAAAAGAACCACTTGGCAGTCACTTTCTTGAGGTTTTAAAGCACTGGGCAGAGCAATTCGAAAAAGACGCAACTGTTGTTGGTGATGAACTAGCGCTCCTTTTTCAGGCAGGGAGCTCGCCAGGTGGTGCCAGACCAAAGGCGTTGATTCAAGATGGCGGCAAACCGTATATTGCCAAATTCCGCAGCATAAAGGACCAGTTCGATGTTGTCTCGCTAGAAGCTGCAACAATGGCATTGGCTGTAGTCGCCGGCGTTGACGTCGCCCCCTCCCGACATGTTTATTGCGGCGGCCAAAAAGTTCTCCTTGTGGAACGCTTTGACGTTCAGCCGCAAGAAATGCGTCGCAATCATGTTGTAACGCTGCAGACATTGCTGGGTGCCGATGACTACTATCATCTGGGATATAGAGACCTCGCAGGTATTGTAAGAAAAGTCTCAATGAACCCTGGCGATGATTTGCGGAAGCTTTTCAAACAACTGCTATTCAATGTATTGATTGGCAATACCGATGACCATCTCAAGAATTTTTCCATGACCTGTGATGGTGCTTCATGGCGCCTCAGCCCTGCCTATGACCTAGTGCCCAATGTCGGTCAGAATAGAGAGCATGTCTTGAGTATCAATCACAGCTTTATGGTGCCGGATCGATCCGCTCTTTTGCAGGAGGCAAAGTATTTCGGTATTAAGCAGCAGCGTAAAGCCAACGAAATTATTGAATCAATGGTTTTAAAAGTAAGTGGCTGGGAGAAAACTTTTCACAAATTCGATGTGCCCCATGAGGACATGGAGATTATAGGTCGCGATATTGAAGGCCGTTTAGCAAAAATGTGCAGCTAAGCCGTCGTACAAAAATAACGTAGACTTTTCAGGTTCATAAAAGTCCTGGATCACCGGCAGGACGGACTCCACTTCTTATAACCGGACAGGCAACCACAATAAAACATGAAAAACTTCACATCTGAGCAAATCCCCAGCCTTTGGGCCCGGCAATTACATACTGAATTTGATGACATTTGCTGGAAGTATAAAATTAAATTACGGCCGCCGGTTTTTGAGATTTCACAGTCGAAAAAACAACTCGGATCCTGGCATCCCGAGACTCGCACCATAAAAATAAGCTCATTTCTGATAATGAACCACTCCTGGGCAGTGACCCTCAATGTGTTGAAACACGAGATCGCCCATCAGGTATGCTATGAAATGTTTAAAAGCAATGAAGTTGCCCATGGCGAGGCCTTTAGTACAGCCTGTGACCTTCTTGGTTTGCCTGAAGAATATCGGAGCGCAACAGGTGATTTACCAGAAGATATTGACCTGATTGCACAGGGTAGGCGACCTAGCTCAGAGGAAAGTCGTTTTATCAGTAAGGTCGAAAAACTCCTCGCCCTGGCTGAGTCCACAAACGCAAATGAAGCAGCTAGTGCGATGCAAAAGGCCAACGCCCTGATTGAAAAATACAATTTAAAGTTGATAAATTCTGGTCGTGATGCTCACTATACCCATGTGATTATTAACAAGAAGAAAAAACGGGTTGAATCGTACCAGCGGCAGATCTGTAGGATATTGCAGGAGTTTTTTTATGTGAAAATAGTTGCTTCATATCTCTATGACCCTATAAGCAATGAAACACATAAAACTATAGAGCTGTTAGGAACCACAGAGAATGTCTCTATAGCTGAATATTGCTACTATTTTTTAGAGAAACGTCTGGATTTGCTTTGGTTACAGAATAAGCACAGATACCAGGGGAAAACCAGAACGGAAAAAAACAGCTATTATCTTGGGGTGTTGCGTGGTTTTTACGACAAACTGCAAAACCAAAAGGAGCAAAACCAAAAAAACTCTTCACTTAAGCAGTCTAATGAAGACAGGCAGTTGATGATGCGAGGTTCTGCTCTCATTAGTCAAGACGAGCGCTTGCATGAATACGTGGGGATTCGATTTCCACGGCTGCAAAAACAGTCCCACCGTGGGCCCAAAATTTATAAGAGCACTTACGATGAGGGGATTGAAACCGGCAAAAAGATTACCCTCCACAAGGGAGTTGCCAAAAATGAAGGCAATAGAGGAAAGTTGATAGCTCAATGATTGCCACAAACAAAGATATACATACCCCGCTCTCCGATATTTTTGGCTTTGATAAATTTCTGCCCGGCCAGGAAGATGTTATCTGCCGGATTGTCGAGGGTAAATCCTGCCTGGCTGTTTTCCCCACGGGCCAGGGCAAGAGTCTTTGCTATCAGCTAAGCGCTTTGCTTTTACCCGGTCTGACCCTGGTTGTATCGCCTTTAGTCGCCCTGATGAAGGACCAGGTCGATTTCTTGAAAAGTAAATCAATAAAGGCAGCCAGGCTTGATTCATCACTGAGCAGCGCGGAATTTAATCAAATTCAGAACTCTTTAAGCCGGAACGAACTGAAACTGCTTTATGTGGCGCCAGAACGTTTTGCCAATGAACGATTTATCCTCAGCCTGCGGCGACTGAACATCTCTATGATGGTTGTCGATGAGGTTCATTGTATATCGGAATGGGGCCACAACTTCCGACCCGATTATCTTAAACTTGCCGACATCATAAAAAATTTGCGTATTCCTCAGATTCTGGGGCTTACCGCCACCGCCACGCCTAAAGTGGCCGCAGACATTAAGACTGCCTTTAGTATTCCGGAGGAGGATTTTATCCTGACCGGGTTTTATCGGCCGAACTTAACCTTACGTTTCTCTCCATCGGCTGACCCTCTGGCCCTTCTTTTAAAGCGCCTTGCTTCCCGGCCACGGGACCCGGCCATTGTTTATGTGACTTTACAGGCGACGGCTGAATATGTGGCCACTGCCCTTGCTGAGGCGGGGTATTCGTCCAGGGCCTATCACGCCGGGCTCAAAGATGAACAAAGGCATGAGGTGCAGGACTGGTTTATGGCTGCCAATGATGCAGTTGTTGTGGCAACCATTGCTTTTGGTATGGGGATTGACAAGGCAGGTATCCGTTATGTTTATCACTATAATCTGGCCAAAAGTCTGGAGAACTACGCCCAGGAAATTGGCCGAGCCGGCCGGGATGGTAAGCCGGCGATTTGCGAAACGCTGGGTGGCGGTCAGGATCTTACTGTTTTAGAAAATTTTGTTTATGGTGATACCCCTGAACCTGCAGCAGTTCAACGTCTGCTCGGTGACATCTGTCAGGAAAAAGAGTATTTCAGTATATCCCTTTATCATATGTCCCACACCTATGACATCCGGAACCTGGTGGTCAGCACCCTGCTAACTTACTTGGAGCTTGAAGGTCTTATTGTTTCAACTGGGCCTTTTTATACGAATTATAAGTTTATTCCTCAACGTTCCTCTGCTGAGATCCTGGCTGATTACAGTCCGGAAAAGGCACTTTTTTTGAGAACTGTTTTTTCCTGTGCCAGTAAAGGGAAAACCTGGTTCAGTCTCGACCTTGATGAGGTGATCACTAAAACAGGTGCTGAGCGTAAGCGAGTTGTTGCCGCTCTCAACTACCTGGAGGAGAAAGGAGATCTTGTGCTCCAGGTGGCTGGCGCTCGCCGCGGTTATCGGCTGGTTCGTACTCTGTCTCCTGTTGAACTGGCTCAATTAACAGAAAGGTTAGTTTCTCGGTTCTTTGACCGAGAAAAAAACGATATTAGACGTATTCAACAAGTGGTCGCCCTGGTGAATCACCCCGGGTGCCAGACGAATTTTCTGTTAGACTATTTTGGCGAACATCGTCAAGAGAACTGCGGACATTGTGAATGGTGTATTCAGGGAGACGATGACGATTGTCACAGTGCCAGAAATACCATCAGCACCGCGACTTCACCCGTCCATCTGGAAAAATGGAAAGGGCAGGTCGAAAAGGTTTTGTCTGAAAAGAACGAAGCGCTGCAAAGCCCTCGGCAACAGGCCCGGTTTTTTTGTGGAATTCGATCACCAAAGAGTATTAAGGCTGGTTTGCCGGGCCGGGCCTCCTTCGGGCTGTTGGCAGATTGTTCATTTGTAGGGATCTTGGAGGCGTTAGAAAAGGAGTTTAACTCCAATTGAATCGGTGGATTTTTCACGATTGGACGAAGAGATTGTGCCTAAAAAAAAAGCAGGGCCTCAGAATGAGGCCCTGTCGACAAAAGAGAGTGGAGAGTTACTAGTAACTCTAGTTCTTCTAATGCCACATTGTGGTATTTGTGTCAATGTTGTTTTTTGTTGTAACTCAAAATTTTTTAGCAAAAACTTTTCATTTTTTATAAAATGCATATATTGTGAAGATGGAAGGGAATATCCTAAAGGCTTTTAACTTATCCAGGAGGGATTGGTCATGGCATTTAAAATCACCAACACATCAAGCCTCATTTCAGCAAGTCAGCTCCTAAAAGGTCAGCAGGATCTCCAATCGTCTTTAGAAAAACTTTCAAGCGGCAGTAGAATTAATAAGGCTGCAGATGATGCGGCCAGTCTTTCAATTGCCAACCAGTTGGGAAGTCAAGCTCGTGGTTATGGTCAGGCAATACGTAATGCCAATGATACTGTTTCGATTTTACAGATCGCTGATGGATCATTAGATGAGGCTGCCAGTCTGGTAAGCTCAATTCGTGAGCGCTCACTTCAGGCGGCCAATGGAAGTCAATCGTTAGAAAGCAAACAAGCGCTGCAGGCGGATATTGATAAGTCATTGCAGCAACTGGATAACATTGCCAAAAATACCTCTTTTAATGGACAGGATCTTTTGTCGGGCTCCTTTACCAATAAACAGTTTCAGGTCGGCGCCAACGCCAATGAAACCATCTCTGTTTCCATAAGTTCCGTTGACCCGTCGCAGCTGGGAGGTGAAAGTGGGCAGTTATCCGAGGTTAACGTTTTGACGGCTGAGGGCGCACAGGCAGCAATCAAAACTACTGATGCGGCGCTGCAACAGATTAATTCGTCTCGGGCTGAAATTGGTTCCCAGCAAAATAAGCTGACTTCAACTGTTTCAAATTTATCGACCTCGCGAATAAACACCCTTTCTGCCGAGTCAACCATTCGTGATCTGGATTTTGCTGAGGAGATTATGAACCTTTCCAAGATGAAGGTCTTAAATGAGGTTCGAGCATTTGCTTCCAGTCAGGCAAACGCCTCATCCCAAAATATAGTCAATTTACTGCAGGGTGAGAAGTAAGCCGTTTTAACGGCTCCTAAGCTGGAGTTCCTAAATTGTCGGATCAGAAAAAACGCCTTGCCTTTGCAAGGCGTTTTTTTTTGTGGTGATGGGTGATTTTCCTGTATTTCGGTACTAAAAATTATACTTATACCCCATGGATCAAAGATATTATACTCGTTTTAGTTCGGAGTATTTATCGGGTAGTGGTGTAACTCCTTGAATAGTAAGTCAAAAAAATTAAATTTGGTTTGTTCGTTGTTTGGCACAAGCGTTGCAATATTATAAGAACAAAAGAAAATTAACTCTTAATCTCTTTTCCAGCTAAAACCTGCCTTGTTCCCCCAAGGCAGGTTTTTTGTTTTGTGCCACACCAAAGCCCCCCTTTTTTTTTCAGCTATACTGCCAACCGGAGAATATCGGTGATTGCCTTTTTGGTGTATAGGGCGTCAATCCCCCAGCGTCTGGCAAGTCCCAGGGCATTATCGGCAATTTTATCAATGTCGGTGGCAGGAATATCTGCCTGCTGAAGACGAATTGGCGCCCCCTGCCCTTGAAACCAGGATTCTAATGCTTCAATACCTGAACTAACGCCTTGCAGGCCAAATATCTTTTCAGAAAAACGCTCAAACTGACCTGGGCGCGTTGCACTGTACCACCGCATCCAGGCGGGTATGACGATAGCCAGACCTGCCCCATGGGCAATGTTGTAAATGGCACTTAAGGAATGTTCAATCATATGGTTCGGGAAACTATAGTCGGCAATGCCTGTTGTTGTCAGGCCGTTTAAGGCCAGGGTGGCAGCCCACATAAACTCGGCCCGGGCGTTATAGTTGCCAGGATCTGCAATAATAATATTATTGGTTTCAATAACTGTGTTGATGATGCTCTCAACAATTCTATCCTGTAGTTTAGGGCCGGATTGTTTCGTGAAATAGCCTTCAATAACGTGGGCAATTGCATCAACGGCTCCGTAGGCTGAGTAGCTTTTGGGGACAGTGCAGGTAAGTGCCGGGTTAAGAATTGATACTCTGGGATAGGCGAGTAGAGATGAGATATTGTATTTATGTTGAGTCTCCTCGTTACTGATAACAGCATTACCGTTCATTTCACTGCCGGTGGCAGCAAGAGTGAGGACCGCAAAGACCGGTAGTGCCTTGGTTACCTCATCGCCAGTAAAAAAACTCCAGACATCCTTTGAGGATAACGCGCCAATGGCTATGGCCTTGCTTTCATCGATGACAGAGCCGCCACCGACAGCTAAAACTGCCTGCACGGTCTCTTTCTTGGCAATTTCAACCCCGACACGGGTATGGGAGACAACCGGGTTTGATGAAACTCCACCATGTTCGACAAAGGAAATAGCGGCTTTAGCCAGAGAGGCTGTTATTGTATCAAAAAGGCCGGATTCTTTAATCGACTGTTTTCCGTAAACCAAAAGAACCTTGTTGATTCCGGCATTTTTAAGCTCCTGGCCGATACGATTTTCAGTGTCGCGTCCAAAAATAATTTTCGTCGGGTTGTGGAAGGTGAAGTCAAACATGGTAGCCTCCGTTTTGTTGTGACAGACGTATGGTTGCTGTCATATTACTATTTTTTTTCAGCATGGATACAACAGTTTTTGAGTTTGCCGGTTACCGCATGGTATTGTCGGGCTACGACCTTTCAGGCGGCAACCAACACCGCATCCCGGTGGATATTGAAAATGCCAACAATCTCATCGGTAAGTTCTTTGATGCTGTGATAGCCGGAACTGTCGAGGATATTATTGAGGACGGTTTCCGCACCTGTTTCATCTTCTGTGACAATGAAGTCGCAGTGAAGTGTGTTCATAAAATCTGTAGGGGTTTCGTCCAGATAAACTGTAATGTTCTTAACCATGATAGCCTCCTGTTTGTAGAAAAAGTGTGATTTTCTATACCATGAGGCGATCATATCAACAGACCTGGGACAAATGGCGTCCTATATCTAATTTTATTTTTTTTTGCTCCTCTGCCGCCATTACGATGGTCCTGGAGGTCCGAGTTCATCCTGATAGTGATCCTTGTAGCATTCCGGGCAGACACCATGGCTGAACTCAGCATATGAGTGTTTGCTGACATATGACTCTATTTTGTTCCACAGGCCGGCATCGTCGCGGATTTTTTTGCAGTGGCAGCAGATAGGAATAATACCGCGTAAGGTTCGTATCTCATCAAGCGCCTCTGTGAGCTCGTGGGTTCGCTCCTTGACCATTTCTTCCAGGTTAGTGTTGTAGTTGTGAATGGTGGAGGTGACTCGCCTCAGGTAGGTCGAAAGCAAAATGAAAAGAATCAGTCCGACAACAGCCCAAATAGCGCCGTTGATAGTGATATTTTTTTTAAAAAACGCTAGCTGGTTAGTGACGTCAAAAAGCACGATTATATCACCGACCTCTCTTTCCTCGCCATCAAACAGGGGCACAACACCAAGTCGATAGGTTTTGCTGCCAATTTGAACATTAAGACCTTTTGCCATTTCCATGTATGGATGTTGCCCTTTGGCCAGAAAATCTTCAAATACCTGGGGTACAGTTGAAAGCGATTGACCGACGATAACAACTGACGGTAAGATACCCCAGTTGTTGGGCCGGTTGAGAAGCTTCATGCCCGCCTCCCAGCTTTCCTGGTTCAGGAACTCTTTGTATATGGAAATATACATCTCGACATTGAGGATGCTGTGCAGTTTCTCTATGATGTGATCAATCTCTTCACCCATTTCAATATAGCCAAGAATCTTGCCATTGATCTTCCATGGATGGACAACCCGCAATGTTAGGGTGCCGAGTTTGCCAAGCTCTATTCCAGCTGTTTTTTCGCCGGTCCTTGCAGCTTTGTCCAGGGTATAGCGTTCAATCTTGTCGCCATAGCGCTTGGGGTCGTAGACTCGCAGGAAGCTGGTCTGGTCAGGATTGTGGAAGTAAAAATGGGTGATGCGGTGGTTGGTGCCAAGGTTTTTAAGCAGTGGCGCCGTTTTCTCAAAGAGAAGGTCGCGGTCCTGGTTCAACCAGGCGTTTTGTAACTCTGGACTGGAGCGTAATCCTTCAATGATCGTGTCCAATAATTCGACTTCTGAATCAACCTGACGATCAAAGAGTTTTTGTACTTCCTCAAGTTGATGCTCGATGTTGGAGGAGAAGGCCTCTTGTCTGGAGGTGTAATCATTGTATACAAAAGCACAAAGTAAAATCATTAAGGCCATTGAAACAGGAAGCAGAATTCGTAGCTGGGGTGACGTGTTTTGCATGCTGGTCCTCATTAAATGAAGCGGAGTAGTTGTTAGTTATAAACGTAACAACTACAGTTGGCTATATAAATTTAAAGGTACTTTCCCCGTATTAAATTTTAGACACATCGCCGTGTTAAAAACTCTACGGTTTGAAAAGGTGTTTTATGGTATTAAAGTTGGATCAGTCAATTGCTGCAGTTTATGGTTGTGATCAAAAAACAACGGTCGTCCGGCCGCTTTTTTTCAGTGGTGTGTCGGCTGGATTTCCCTCTCCGGCTGACGATTATATTGATCGGATGCTCGACTTAAATGAGCTCCTGGTGCCGAACCCGGCTGCCACCTTTTTTGTGCGTGTGGCAGGGGATTCCATGACGGGGGCAGGTATTAACCATGATGATATCTTGGTGGTTGACCGCTCGCTGGAGCCGACAAATGGTAAAATTGTCATTGCGGCAGTTCAAGGCGAATTAACCGTTAAACGGCTTATTAAAAATGAGATGGTTTGCCGGCTTGTGGCAGAGAACCCCAATTATTCGCCCATTGAACTTAGCGAAGAGTCAGAATGTGAAGTCTGGGGCATCGTGACCAGCGTCATCCACCAGTTCTGATACGTGAAGAAATATGAGAAATTTTGCCCTGGTTGATTGTAATAATTTCTATGTCTCCTGTGAGCGGCTGTTTGATCCAAGCCTGGAGCGCAGGCCGGTGGTTGTTTTGTCAAACAATGACGGCTGTATTATTGCCCGTTCTGAGGAGGCTAAAGGGCTCGGTATTGGCATGGGAGAGCCCTATTTTAAACTTGAATCGTTCATGGCAAAACAGGGAGTGAAGGTGCTGTCATCAAATTATGCGCTTTATGGAGACCTGTCACACCGAGTTATGGATGTTCTGCAGCAGTTGGAACCAGAGGTCGAGGTCTATTCGATTGACGAGGCCTTTGTTGTCTTGCCTGCAATTAAGGGGCGCAGCGTAAAAGAGTACGCCACTCAGGTCCGCCGTCAGATAAAGCAGCATGTTGGGATTCCGGTTTCCATTGGCATAGGTCCAACCAAGACTCTCGCCAAGTTGGCCAACAGGGTGGCCAAAAAGGAGTCGAACTCCAGGGGCGTTTTTGATATTGCCGAGTGTGACTCGATAGATGCACTGTTAGCGAAATTTCCAACAAGTGATGTCTGGGGCATTGGGCGACGCTATGCCGAGAAACTGCAAAAAGGCGGAATTACTAATGCGCTGCATCTTAAAAATGCAGATGATGCCTGGCTGCGAAAGAACTTGACGGTGGTTGGCTTACGCACGGCTACAGAGTTACGCGGAAAGCCGTGTATTGAAGTTGAGGATGTGCCGCCCGCCAGGAAATCAATTGTCAGTTCCCGCTCTTTTGGAAGGCCTGTTGACACGCTTGAAGAGTTGAAAGAGGCCGTTGCCTCCTATGTCACTATTGCAGCAGAAAAATTGCGCTCCCAGAACCTCACAGTTTCTGCGCTGCATGTTTTCGTGCAAACGAACCGTTTTAGAAAAAATCAGCCCCAGTATGCTGCCAGTCAGACGGCGCGATTAGTTCAACATACGGCGAACACCTCACATTTGATTTCCCGAGCACTTGTGTGCCTTGAGCAGATTTACAAATCGGGCTACCAGTACCAGAAAGTTGGGGTCATGCTGACAGACCTGACTGGGGCCGGCAGCGTACAGATGCCACTGTTTGGTGGTGTCACTGAGCGGCCTGAGTTAATGTCGGCTTTGGATCAGGTGAATGCCCGCTGGGGCAGAAACCCCCTCCAGAATGCTGCGGCTGGCATTGAAAAAAAATGGGGCATGAAGCAGCAGTTCAAGTCGAAGGGGTATACTACCAGGTGGGATGAACTCCCGGTGGTAAAGGCCTCGCTTTCCTAGGCTTCAAAGATTTACTGCTTTTGCTGAAGAAGTTTGTCCAGCGGGAGAAAGCGTTAAGACTGTTATCTCGGGAGGGGCCAGAATGCGGAAAGGCGGACCCCAGGTTCCCGTGCCCGGATTGACGTACAGAAGACCTGGCTGGGTATCGATTAAGGTGCTATGTGGCAGAGGGTGTTGTAACTGCACAAGAAAATTAAAAGGAAAGAGCTGGCCTTTATGTGAATGTCCGGAAAGCTGAAGATCGAAGTGCCCGAGCTGTTTTGCGCTGACAACCGGGCGATGTTTTAAGAGAAGTGTGAATCTCTCTGAAGAAGCCTGGTCGAAGGCCTTGGCCGTTGTGTTCGAGTTTAGAGTGCCCTGCATATAGCGTGAGGTTGGGTCGTTTACTCCCACGATATCAAGGCCTTCAACAGATTTTCTGCTGTTTTCCAAGACGGTAAATCCTGCCTGCGTCAGAAAATCTATCGATTTGACAATACCTGTGTAGTATTCGTGATTCCCAGTAACAGCAAACTTCCCTGCCGGGGCCTTGATCATTTGCAAAGTGTTGACTAAGGCGGCCATGTCGCTGGCATGAGATTCAACGATGTCGCCTGTGGCAACGACGAGGTCTGGAGACTCTGCATTTATTGTATCGACGATTGCACGAAGACGTTTGTTGGAGAACGTCAGTCCCAGGTGAAGATCGGATATCTGGACGATCTTAATGGTCCGGTCTGTATTGGTCAGCTTGCTGGTTGTAACGGGAACGTGCCTAACCGTAATTGCACGTGCCTCGATAAAACCGTAGGCGCATAAGACCAGTGCGCCCGTGGCGGGCAGTAAAAATTGCATTTTCCCCCTTAATGACGGCAACAGTCGTATGGAGACTATTTTTTGCGTCAATACCGATGTGAGTCTGAAGAGATCAATCGCTAGTCCGAGGCAGGTAAACTCAAAAACAAATCCCATCCAGCTGAAACCGGCGGTGGCGAGAAGAACACAGACAACATCAAATCCTGCCCGTTCGCTGAGGCGAATAAGAACAGGGGTAAATGTCATGAGCAGAAGAAAAAGCAGGATAAAAAAATGAATCCATCTGGGGAAATGGTAGGCGGCGCGCAGTTTACAATAGAAGTAACAGTGGAATAGGCCGTAGGTGAAAAAGAAAAAAAACAGAAAAAAAGGCATGGCTAGATTAGCGTCTCTGCATCAGGCAAATCCAGCACCGGGGCGGCGGATCAAGCTCAGAATCAAAAAGGGCGGCCGAGATACGTAAAATTTTAAAGTGCGGTTCGATTACAGAGGTGATCTGGCTGGCAGAGAGTTGCGGCGGGCCGCCCTCTTTTCTGACTTGGTCAGCATTGCCGATTAGTGAAAGCCACAGGCCCTTTTCTGTGAGGTTCTCGGCACATCTGGCGGCGAAAACCTGCCTGGCATGTTCATCGACGCTGTGAAAGCAGCCGCGGTCAAAAATAAAGTCGAAAGGCGACAACGGGACTGGTTCAGCAAGAAAGTCTAAGGCGTGTAAACTACAGTTAATGCCTGCCTTTGAGGTTTTGTACTGGGCCTGTTCAATGGCGGTAGGCGATGAGTCACAGCCGACCACCGTAAACCCCCGCTGAACCAGCCAGATGACATTATCCCCTGAACCGCAACCGATATCGAGGGCCATGCCGCTGGCAATATTGTGGGCATCGATTACACTAATCAGATTGCCGTCGGCCCGGTTGAGTTCCCAAGGGGTTTCCCCCTCAACATAACGTTCCTCAAAAGATTTCGACTTTTCCATGGTGCTTCCCGGTATTACTGAGTTGATATTGTGTTTGAATCCGCATCTTGAGTTGTTGATACTCTCTCAATCATGTATGTTACTGAGCACTGTACCTTACGAAATACAAGAAGAAACATAAAGAAGAATTTACGGTGTCAACCGACGATGTCGGCAGTTTAAGGAATCAAAAAAGTAACTATGGTCAAAATATTTACAACACTGATCCTGATTGCCGGGCTGATCTCTGCACTGAATAGTTTGGCGGCTGACTCCCTGAAAAAATCAGCTGTCTTTGGTGATATTATTGTGACGGTATTGGTGTTGATCCCGATCTGAGTCAGTGCTGTGCCTGGTATGATATAGCGGCAGCACAAGGCGTAGCAGAGTTCCAAAAAGCCTTGATGGAAACAGTTCAGAAAATGACCCCGGAGCAAATCAGCAAAGCTACACAGATTTCCAAAAATCTTTGGTGGCAAATAGTTGGAAAAGCGGGCCGATAGGCTTTCACGTTTTTTTGTGTTTAAGGATCAGGATTTTTTTCTCTGTGTCAATCGTGAATATGAACTTTTGAAGAAAGGACATCCCTAACAGTCCGTCATAGCTTTGTGTTGTACTTGTTGAAATGACGTTGGCTGAAACCTTATCAACACTGACACTTCCAACCTTAACCGTATCGAGAACTGCCGATTGCGAGGCGACACTGGAGCCATCAGCAAGGGTTGCGCTCATGCCACCGCATTGAGAGAGTTTCAGACCTATTTTTTCAGCAAAGGCCGGAGAAATAAGAACACTGCTTGAGCCAGTGTCGAGCATCAGTTTCGCCTTGTGTTTGCCGTTTATTTTTGCCTCCAGAAAATAACTATTGCCAATTTGTTCCAGATCAATTGTTCGGCTGCCGGTGAAATATCGTATTCCGGCACCAGCAACTTCTCCAGTGGTCATTAACACTGAACCGGTTGTTTTTACCGTAGTGGTGACAACCTTTCCTGCAAAAACGACAGTGTCTCCAGCCAAATCCACAACAGCACAGGCCTGAACGGAGAGCAGTATGAAGCAGAGAGTTATAACTCGAAGTTGGATCATTCCAATAAAAGGTAAAGTTCTTAACAATCTATCTGTTCTTGAACTGTGGGGTGGGTCTGTTTTTTTCCGCCAAGGCAATTTCGGAATCATCTGAAATGAAAAAAGCTGTATCTTTAGCGCCCAAAACAACATTGCCAACCAACTTGCTTACCCTGCTGTTCCGAACAACAATTCCTTTAGATTGCCCACTTGTTACGATATTGTTGGCAATGACTCCAATAGAGCCATTGCCAAGGTTAATGCCGACTGCCCCAGTGTCAAAGATGAAGTTGTTGGCAATGATAACGGGAAGCTCATCCGTGCCGCAACTGCTACAGGCAATATTAGGCTGCTGCTTGCCATTACGAAAGACGACATTCGAGCGAATAATGGGGCGCGGCGGATAATCAACCGGAAACTTTCCCTGGTTGACACCCTGTTTGCCTTTTATGCCGCCATAGGGGTTGTCGTGAACAATATTGGGGGCGGCACCATGTTTTACACCGATACCGGGTCCCGGACTTTCTGTTAATGACGAATCATCGTTGCCATACACCTCATTGCCCAGCAAAAATGAGGTGGCAAAATGATTACAGCCAATGCCTCGACCCAGATTGTAAGCAACAATATTGCGGTAAATGACGGCCCCGGTGGCATGCTCAACGTTCTGAAATCTGAAGTCGCGCTCGCCAAGAACTTTGTCCTGGTCAAGGTAGGTAACGTGATTGCCGATGCCGGTGCTGCCGTTGTTGACCACATAACAGTTCATTATTACCGGGCTTGCACCGCGCAGATTAACGGCGTGGCTATGTCCGGGGTTGTGGTGATTTTCATTGGGCAGATTTTGAATAGTGAAGCCGTCAACAATGGTGTTTCTGCTTGCGCCAGTGCTAAAAGTAAGCATGGCAACCGGCGAGCTCTGATCCTTGGCACCATCGATAATGGTGCGGCCGGTGCGGCGGGGTAGCATAGTCATGGCACCGTCAACTGCTTGCAGACTGTTGCCGGCATCACCCTCAAAGGAAGTGAGCTTGATACCGTCGCGAACAAAAAGGCGTTCGTAGTAAGTGCCTGGCTTAACGATTACGGTATCACCGGAATTGGCAGCGTCCAGTGCGTCCTGGATTGAGGTGAACTGGTCAGGGACAACAAGCTGCCGTCCGTTATGAAAGGAGACGTTCAGGAGTGGTTTGGCAATGTCATCTGCGGCAGCAAGGGCCGAAACTATTGAATCTTCCAGGGAGTAGGCGTTGTCGCCGGCAAGGCAGTCGTGCGGGAAAAAGGTTGGGAGATAAAAAATGGATACAATAAATAAATAGGGCAACAAGTTTCTATTTTTCGTTCGCACAGGAGAGAACCTCAAAACTCTATATTTGTTTTTGATTCTAAAATCGCTATTATAGACTATCAGCCGGAGTGGTTGCCCTTTTATGACACACCTTTGTCACCATATCTCTGATCTTCTGTTTGTTAAAGTAATAATTTTAGTCGCTGATGTCATTCTACGAACTTTCACCCGCGATTAATGGACTTATTTCGGGATTATGGGTTAGTGTCTTCGAAACAACTTTATGGGCCATTGCCGCAGGCGTACTATAAATCTGTATGAAAAATGCGTGAGGACAGACGATGTCAAAACATAAATCTGATTCCGGATTAATATATTCAACCGAGCATGGCAGAATGTGCCCTGCCTGTAAACGGTCAACTAATGCGTGTTCGTGTTCTACAAAAACCACCACGGTTAAAGGTGATGGTGTCGTGCGTGTATCACGTGAGACAAAAGGTCGAAAGGGTAAAGGAGTAACCTTGATTTCCGGTCTTGAACTTGATGCGGACAGTCTCAAAAAGTTGGCCAAAGAGCTTAAACAAAAGTGTGGCGGCGGGGGTACTCTGAAACTGGGAATTATCGAGATTCAGGGCGACCACTGCGAAGTCGTTACGGCAGAACTGAAGAGCAGAGGTTTTTTGGTGAAGCGGGTAGGTGGCTAGATCTAAATGGGCATGCGTAAAGTAGCTTTTGGCTATTCGACCAGATGCAACCTCAAGTGTGAGCACTGTGTGGCTGCAGGAGATCTCCCCGATACTGGGAAGATGGATTTTGAAAAGGCAAAAGAGATTATTGCTGAAATGGCCTGTGCGGGTGTTGGTGGAATAAGCTTTTCGGCTGGTGAACCGTTTTTGTATTTTGCTGAGATTTCAGAGCTTGTGAAACTTTGCAGGCAAATCGGTATATACACCAGAATTGTTACCAACAGCTATTGGGCGGCGACAGAGGAGGCAGCAGACAATCTTGTCGGGCAATTAAAAGAGAACGGTCTTTGTCAGCTGAGATTGAGTTATTCACGATGGCACCAGAAAAACGTAAGTCAGAGTAATGTGCTGAATGCCGCGCGCAGTTGCCAGAAAAATGGTTTGAATTATTTCATTTCCTTTGTGACCGATTTTAGCAAAGAAGATGATCTTTTTGAGCAGTTTTTGCGGGATAATGGCCTCATGTTTTTCCCCGAACCTGTTATTTATGCCGGGCGGGCACAATCTTTCGAGCGCCGGCAGATTCAGACAGATTATCAGGTGAACTGTTGTGATATGAACCCCTATTTAAGCCCGGATCTTGACATGTACGCCTGCTGTGATGCGGGGAGCCATTTCACGGCGACAAACTTTTTTTACCTCGGAAACTTGCGCGCTAAGAAGGTGGATCAGTTGTTCGCCGTAAATGAAACTGATCGTTTATATAATCTCATCCGAACCATAGGGGTGACCACAATTGCCTCTTATTCTGGAATGAAGGCCCGCGATATTATTACTTACAGCAAATGTGAACTGTGCCGGAAACTATTTAATTCGCCTGCCACTTTGGGGCGGCTGCGAACTGAATTGTCTCAGCTGGAGGCCTGGTGCCGGTGAAGTTGTTGCTTAATGGAACTCAAATTTAACCAGAATGAAGTGGCAGAGTTTGGCACCATGATGTCAAAAAGATTAGTTGAAATGCGTTTAGGGATTTTAGGGTTAACTTGAAATAACTGACTGTTTAAGAACTTTTAAACAAAAATTGTTTAAACTTTCTCCTGCCTGCAAGGCTTTTATGGCAAGCGCATGATGAAGCTCGCTGCCAGCTCGAAGTTGGAATTTCCCTGAATATTCTTTACCTACTGTTGCTGAAGGCAGGGACTTTCCGTCTTTTTTGTAAATTTCTATCCATTCATCAACTATTTGACAGAGTTCATGGTAAACTTTTTCTTCATTATCACCATGACAACATGTTCCAATCCAGCCAGGAACAGACCCCACATAGCATTTGTCTTCTTCTGACCACTCAACAATTTTTAAATAGCGATCTCGCTCTTTCATTACTTGGCCTCCTCGATTTTTTGCCTGACTATTTTTTCTTGGTATGGTTTTGCATCATCACCAAGCTTGCCTGAAATAGTGAGGGCTGCACCATTTTCATGCAAAAAGTTTCGATGGCTTCCTTTTCCTCCTCGATTGGCAAAGCCGGCGTTTTCAAGGTCTTTTATTAACTGGCGAATTTTTCTTAGCGTATTAGCATAGTACTACTTTGGTACCATGATATCAAAAAATTTGTTATATATTTTTTGCATGGAAACGAAACGAGATTTTACACTCAAATAACCGCCTAATGCATTGATTTTTAATGTGCATGTCGTTATACTACTTATGTAGTTTGGAAATTGTATTCACGGAGGTGAGAATATGGGGATGCCTGTACGTATAGATGATACGCTTTATGATCAGGCTCGGGCAACAGCTCAGGCTGAACGTAGAACAATTGCTGGTCAAATAGAGTTTTGGGCTCAAATCGGAAGAACCGCTTTAGATAATCCTGATCTGCCAATTGATTTCATAAGAGATTTGCTTGTTGCTAGGCGTGAGGGTGAAGGGCTTTCCAGTCCGTTTATTCCTGCAGGCAAGAGGAACTGATGGTTCAAGAAGTCCTGGTTCGACAAAGTTCAGTTTTCAGGAGGGCATACAGACGTCTTCATGTAAACCAAAAAGCAGATGTTGATGATGCAGTTTCAGACATAGTGCAAAATCCGAATATTGGTGCTGAAAAAAAAGGGGATTTAGCAGGAGTGTTTGTATATAAGTTCAAGTGCTGCGGCCAGCTAACATTATTGGCCTATGAATTTGACTGGGAGAGTAGGACACTACTCCTGCTGGGATCGCATGAAAATTTCTATCGTGATTTGAAACGGTAATTGGGTGTTAATTGGAAATTAATTCTACTCTGACCCCTTTTAATTTTCCCTTTTAATTTTCATTGTTTCTCGGCGGTGACACCGCGATAATCGAAAAACAGGACAGATGCGTCCAAATATCGGACATTGCTCCAGTTGAGCCACAATTTTAAAGAATCATTATCAAATTTCAGAAATGTGAAGCGGGTAAAACCTCACAATTGATAACTATTATCAACCTAAATATGTGAATTTCGCTGTTTCTGGATGGAAACTAGGTAACTGCCTTGAATCTTAGATTTTTTTGTCCCATTTTTTCTCAAACGGGGATCTTGACTTCATCAAATCGGCTATGATAAACTTACAAAAAAATTCATTTGCCAAACAAAACTGGAGGTTACTTTTAATGCTGAAAAAATTAACACATGCGGTTTGTGGCGGGGCAATGCTGCTGCTGGTGGCCTGTGGCGCAGGAATGCAGGCTGAAATGAAAATTGCCCAGGGCAATTATGCGGAAGCCATTCCGCTTTACGAGAAGGCCCTCCAATCGGATCCGGACTCAGTCAATCATGGAAACAAACTCGGTTTTGCCTACCTCAAGACCAATCAACTTGACCAGGCGATCGAACAATTCGACCGGATTCTCGACAAGGATCCCCAAAATTCATACGCCATTCTCTACCAGGGCATGGCGTATCTCAACAAGAAAGATTTCGACAAAACTCTAGCGCTCTGGCAAAACTTCAAGGATGATGAAAAACCGGTGGTCGAACAGGAAATCAACCGCCTCATGACCATCGTCATGATGGCCCAAAACCAGCGGACCGCGCGGCAGGCCCTGCAAACCGAAGAAAAACTGGCCAATATAGATCTTGACACCAGTACGATCGCCGTTGTCCCATTTATCGACCTCACGGAAGACCACAGTCTACAGGCTTTTTCCAAAGCCCTCGCCGCGATGATCACCACTGATTTAACCAAAATCAATCAACTGAAAGTATTGGAGCGAGGACAGATTCAGGCGTTGCTCAACGAAATGAAACTTGGTCAATCCGGCATCGTGGATGAAAAAACAGCCCCCCGGATCGGGCGTCTGTTAAAAGCCGAAAATGTCGTCGTCGGCAACCTCTCCAAAGGGAGCATCCAAACGACGCTTTCCCTGGCCACCGCCAGTGCTGGTGACACCAAGGGATCGGTCTCGGCGAAAGTTGATGTGGACAAGTTTTATGAATTGCCAAGCCTGTTGGTCCAGAACGTGGCCAAAATCATGCAGATCCAGCTAGGGGAGGCCGAGCTTGCCGCAATCACCACTCCGCATACCAAAAATTTTAAGGCCATGGTTCACTATGGTAGCGCCCTCAACGCCCTTGATGAAGGAAACTGGGAAAAGGCCCAGGACTTTTTCGCCCTTGCCATCAAAGAGGACCCTATCTTCATGCTGGCCCGCTCAGGGCGAGATTCCTCCCCGGGCCGCTCTGCTCCGTCGGTAGAGGCCATCCAGAGTGCAGACCCTTCTGAAAATTCGGTTTTCCTTGAAGCGATTGAAACATCCATCAAAACGGCAACCGAAGCGCAACAGGCGGCCGATGAAGCAGCGAAAGAAGCCTCAACAAGCGGTGGCGGTGGTGGTGGTGGTGGTGGTAGTAGCCACTGAGCGATCTCAGCCTTCCCCCGAACGTGCCATCACACAGGCGCCAGCGCCCAACAACCACCTCAGCAATGCAAGAAGGAGATGCTTTGTGAACAACCTTAAAGCGCAATTCAAGAACCAAATATATTGGCTTGGGGTCTCTTGTCTTTTTTTCTTTGCCCTTTCCGCTTGCGTCTCAACTCCACCTGCCTCTCAGACCGAATCGGCTTCTTCCGGTTTTGTCGTGAGCCAGGCTCCGAGAACCCTTGCCCTCTTGCCTTTTGACAACAACTCTGTTTCGGAGCCGGAAAAATATGCGCCGCTCAGCAAGGGCCTGGCCGCCATGCTGCTGACCGACTTAAGCCGGAACTCGACCGGCCTGCAACTGATCGAACGCGACAAAATCCAGGCGCTGTTAAAAGAAATTGCCCTGAGCCAGAGCGGCAGCGTTGATGAAAACACCGCCGTCAAGGTTGGCAAGGTCCTGGGGGCTCAGGCCATCGCCTTTGGCTCTTTTATGGTGCTGGGAGAAACGGTACGCATTGATGCCCGCATCGTGAAAGTTGAAACCAGCGAGCTACTCCTGGCTGAAAATGTCATGGGTAATGCCGACAATTTTATTGCCCTTGAGCAGGAGCTTGCCTCAAAAATTGCCGCCGCCCTGCAGGTTGCCTTGAAACCACCGGCAAAAGAGGCGGGGAGCAATATCGAGGCGGCCTTGCTGTTTTCCAGGGGGGTTGACGCCTATGACAAAGGCAACCTGGAGCAGGCCGATCAGTTCTTTGCCCGGAGTATTGCCGCCGACCCATCCTATCAAGTCCAGGTCGACGGTCTAAAGGGGAGCCAATGAAACACTTTATTCTTATTTTTTGGGCTATTTGCCTGCTTGCCGACTATCCAGGCCTGGCCTTTGCTGAAGACAAAACCGTCACCACCTCCGGCAGCAGCGATGTTTCCCTCGAAGATGCCATCCGCCAGGCCCAGCGGCTCGCCGTGGAGGAGGCGGTTGGTGTTTTCATTCAATCAAAAACCGAGATGGAAAACTATATCCTGCAGAAGGATAAAATCATTTCCCGCACCCAGGGTTACGTAACCCGCTATGATGTCTTGACGCAGACAGAGAAAAACGGAGTTTTTGAAGTCCAGATTCAAGCCACGGTCTCCCTCGATAAAATCAAAGACGATCTGCTGGCCATGAAAATTCTTCTTGAGAGCATGCAGCGCCCCAAGCTCATGATCCTCATTGCCGAGGAATATAAAAGCATGGATGATCTCAACATGCAGATCGCCGGCACCGAGTTGAGCCGACTGCTCGCCGAAAAAGGATTCGAGCTGGTCGATAAGGCCCAAACCGAAGCGGTCATGGACAAGGAACAAAAACGGCTGGCCCTGGCTGGCAACCCACAGGCTGCCTCCAGCCTCGGCCTCCAATACGGTGCCCAATACGTGGTGATTGGTAAAGCCGTGGCCCAGGACGCCGGGGAAACTGTTCCGGGCACCGGTCTGCGCTCCATCCAGACCAGCCTGCAGCTCCAGGTCATCCAGACTCAAACCGCCGTGGTTCTCGGTTCGGTGATCAAGACAGGCGTGTCGGCTCACCTGAGCCCGCTGACCGGATCCACCCTTGCTTTTATGCAGGCCTCCCAGAAGGCCATTGACGAATACCTCGTCGACACCATCACCAACTCTTTTCAGGATTTTCTCAATAACGGGGCGCCGATCAAGCTGCACCTGACCGGCATCGATTCGTTCAGTGCCTACAAATCCGTTGCCCCCGCCATTGAAAATCTGCCCCAGATCTCCTCCAGCAAAAAAGAGGGCTGGAACAAAGAAGGGGGCTTGCTGGTTTTTGATCTGCGTTTCAAAGGAACCAGCGAAGAACTTGCTTTTTTACTTGACGGAATGGTGATAAATATGCGAAAATTAACCGTGACCGATTTTGGCCCTGAACGACTGAACTGTACCTACCAATAAATTTTGGATGATGATGAAAACACCGGCTTCCTCAACCTTCATCAAATTGACCCGATTTCTGGTCATCCTCTTCAGCATCGTTTTCCCATCCGCACTTGTCCAGGCTGAAGAAATCCCCCCCCCTTTTGCAGCCGCGCCAGCGGAGTATGTGGTCCATGGCCTCAAGGCGACAGCCTTTTCAGACAATACCGTCCTGGTGGTTGAGGGCAAAATACGCAATACGGGCAATCGCGCCATTCGCGGCCTTCTTGTCATTTATTTAAAAAATGAGAGCAGTGACATCATCGGCACCATCGAAAGAGAACTGGAAACAAGCTCTGCCCTCACCCCAGGAAAAGAAAGCGACTTTGAAGTGACTGCCGATATCAGCGGAATTTCCGGCATAAAAAATATATCGGTCGAACTGAAAGAAAATATTTAACAAACACCCACCAACACCCCAACCACACATCCCAGGAGGAACACAATGAAGAAGACATTACTCATCGCAGGACTCGCACTCTTTATTTCGACCGGCATCGCCATGGCCCAATCTGATGTCCAGGGCGTCATCGTCAATAAATCCAATGTCAAGGACTCCGCCAACGTCTCGGTCGGCGTAGGCAACCGGGCCAACATGGGCACAGTCGGCGTCTCGAATTCGAGTGTCAAGGGCGCCGTCATCAATCAATCCAATGTGCAGAATTCCGCCAATGTGGCCGCAGGCGTCGGCAATACCGCCAACATGGGTTCGGTTGACGTCAAAAACTCCAATGTCAAGGGCGCCCTGATCAACCAGTCTAATGTCAAGGACTCCGCCAATGTTGCCATCGGCGTCGGCAATACCGCCAATATGGGCTCCATTGACGCCAAAAATTCCAACATCCAAGGTGCGGTCATCAACCGCTCCAACGTGCAAGGTTCGGCCAATGTGGCCGCCGGCGTTGCCAACACCGCCAACATGGGTTCCACCCAGATCCAGAATTCCAATGTCCAGGGCGCGGTCATCAATCAGTCCAATGTCAAAGACTCCGCTAATATCGCCACTGGCATCGGCAATGAAGCCAATATGGGTTCAGTTATTGTCAAATAATTCACAAGAGAGAGCCGATGCGGATACACCGCCATCGGCTCTCTCTCCTTGATTTCCCAGGAAGGTGGAGTCATGAAAAAACAATACATTCTCACCCCGTTCATCGCTGCCTGTTTCATGCTGAGCCTGAGCCCCCTTGCCTCGTTGGCCGGGGACCTTGATGATGGCATCTCCAAATATACCGACGACAGTGTTGAAGCCACCGACAAACTCGGCGATCCGGATAAAAATATCAAATACATTATCACCAAGGCCAAAAGCCAGGCTGCCGCCGGGGAGTCCGGGGCGGAAGGCGGCGGCAACATGAACAGTGTGGTTGTCGGACCGGGCACCAACATTCGCGGGGATGTCATTATTCTCGACCAGAGTAAAGGCGACAAAACCCAGGTCGTACAGTAGTGGCAGGCACTTTTTTAAAGGCCGTTGGAATTTCTACCAAATATACCGGCCCTATTCAAACCCTGTACAATAAGGATCAACGATGAACAGGAACACCTTCCCGTGGAATCACACCCTCCGCTCCAGATTTAGCAGCGTTTCGCTCTTTCTTTTCATTCTTTCGGTATTTGTCGGCTGCAACCCGCATGATGTCAATGTAGAATTGCCTGAAACCGCCCCCGTCCAGCAGGTCACCAACTACAGCCAAGCGCTTGCCGATCTAGGCCTGATGACTGAAATTTTCGGGACCGGCATCGTCAGGGTTCAGAGCGAAGACATCATCGACAACACCGGAACCTCGAGTTCAACCGGTGGAGAAATCCAGCGGAACATCACTGAAATTATGAAAAGCACCTTGAATTCAATGGGTGGCAACGTCGTCTTTATTGAATATAACCCGGCCTATATCCAGAACCAGATGGTCACCGGCTACTCGCAATTTGACGACAAGCTCATTCCCGACATCGTCATCACCGGTGGCATCACCGAATTTGACCGAGGCCTTGAAACACGGGGCGAAGGAACCGATGCCTCCGCCGAATTTAATGTCTCAGGCCTGCCCAGCGCCGTGCCGTCCAGCAAGGTTGGCTTCGAGTACGGCGATTCCGGCAAGGAAGGCAAGGCAAGAATCACCCTTGATTTCAACATGAAAGATTTTAAAACCCTGGCCGGCATTGCCAGAATGAACACCGTCAACAGCATGGAAGTACACAAGGCCGTCCGCGAAAAAGAAATTGGCATTACCTTGTTTGGCCCAACCTTTGGGATGAAAGGCTCCATTAAAAAAGTACAAGGCCGCCATGAGGCCGTACGTTTACTGGTCCAGGCCAGCATGATCCAAATGCTTGGAAAATACCTCGTTCTTCCTTACTGGAAGCTGCTGGGAGATGATGCAATCCCGGATCCGGTTGTCATGGAGAAGCTTTCCCGCAGCTGGGCGAACATGAGCGAACTGGACCGCACCGTCAATGTCCAGGAATGGCTCTACCTGCATGGAAAAGATGTCACCGTGAATGGGGTGTTGGACCAAAACACCATCACTGCCATCCGACAACTCAATCCAGCCTTTGCCGGGAGCATGATTGACCAGGAGACCTTCGTGAAAATATACACCGCCATTCCGGTCAACCATACGACGCTGGCCCGCCGGAACGCTTTGAACCAGATTTACGCCAATGCCAGTGTACAGCCGCAGCCAACCCAACCCGCTCCACCTCCGGCCGCCCCTAAAGCAACCGCTACAGCCCAACCGGCAAAACAGCCAGAGACAACGGCAGCGACCCAGGCCTCAGCCCCGCGCCAGCCGGCCAGTCAACCGGCAGCCGCGCGGCAAGACCAATCACCCAAAGGCATTGGGCGCATATTATCCAATGATGAATGGTAAACAAATCATCACCTTGTTTTCAGTTCTCTCTAAAAGGACATTGTCATGAAAAAAAATTCGAGCCGGTTTTGCAGTCTGATCCTTCTTTTCAGTCTCCTTGCCGTTCCGGAAGCGCTCCTGGCCGGCAATAAAAAAATCATGAGCACCCGGGCCGCTCAGGTTGCGGCGGAACGCGGCCTTGTCGAGGCGGTGTATGGTTTAAAAATTCGGGCCTCGGAAAGCGTGGAGGATATGATTGCCGCAAGTTTCGAGGGGAAGACCGAGACCAAAACCGAGGCGCAGATCACCGGAATCAAAATCGAAGAAGTCACCTATGACGCGGAAAAGGACATTGCCAAGGCAACCGCCTCCGTCTCACTCGATTCCTTGACCAATATAGACGGGCAGGAGATGAATCTCGGCGGCAGGGTGTTTCGCCGCATTGGGTTTGCCACCTCGACAAAGTCCCAGGCTGGCCCGCTGAAAGCATTACGGGCCGCAGAGGTCGACGCCTACAAACAACTGGCCAAGCGAATCGTCGGTTTCACCCTGGAAAGCAAGACAACGGTTGAAAACTTCATGCTCACCTCCGACATCATCAAAACAAAAGTGATGGCAACCATGTACCTGGCCGACATTATCGACTATGGCTGGGATGAACAGGGCGACGCCTATGTCAAAATGCAACTTAACACCAATGAAATTGCCGGGATCCTCGGCCAGGGAGTTGTTGGACAAGAGGAGTTGGTCATTGTTGAGGGACTTGGCGCCCAGGAAGACGACTACTCCAAAGGCAACCAGTGAGGTCCGCCATGAAAATGCTCAATTTTTCCAAAAGCAGCCAACAAAACCCCTGGCTCATTTTTCTATTCGGCCTGCTGACCATGCTCATCATGGTCTTGCTCAGCGGCGCGGTTGAAACCTCCCAAACCCCCTTGACCAGCAATCGCTATCAGCTTGCCGCGTGGGGAGGCCAGCTTGGCGCGTCTTCCGGAGGCTTTGGGGCTTTTCTGACCGATACGGTGACCGGCGAAACCAAAATGGTTTACACCCGCATGTATGGCGACTCTGAAAAAGGCAAGGTTGCTGTCGACCAGCTGGGTAAAAAATTCATTTCAATCGAATGATGAAAAAAAACGCCTCACTTCAAAATCAAGGTGGTTCGTTGCGCCTGTTTTTTATTTTAGGCCTGTTTTTCGGCCTTCTTTTTCTGTCCCCTTATCCCCCGGAAGCATCAACCCAATGTCTTGAAGGCAACCGCATTGCGGCAGAAGTTACCCGCACTCTTGATTCGTATCAGGGGGTTAAAATTGATGGCGCCTTTGATGTCGAAATCAAACAGGAAGAAAGCTGGAACGTCAAAATATCAGGGGACGAAAATCTGCTCGCCCATGTGGTCACCACCCTTGAAAAAAACGTCTTAAAAGTCTTCGTCAAAGAGTCAATCTGCTCAAAAATCCCCTTGAAACTGAGCATTGGCGCACCGTCATTTCATTTCCTCGACATTGACGGAGCGGGTACCCTTGTCAGCCGAATGGAGCAGAATGCACTCAAGGTGACGGCAAACGGCTCCTTTGACATTTTGCTTCAGGGAAAGTTGCAGTCCCTTGTTCTGGAGGCAAGGGGGGCGACCTCAACCAACGCCCAGCAACTCGAAGCCAAAAATGTCAGTGCCAAAGTCCATGAGACTGCGACTGTTTTAGTCTCCGCTGAAAATAAATTAGTCATCGAATGCTTTGATGCGAGCAGCGTCAAATATTCAGGATCGCCCAAGACAAAGAACATCCGCGTCAATGACGTCTGCGACGTGATGAACTCCCTCTAAAGCATGTTGCCAAGATCGAGGTATCCCTCTCCCACCAGAATCATCTCCTGTTCCATCGTGGTGCTGTTGGGTGTTCTCTTTCTCCTGGCCCGCGATGGTTCCGCCTCGTTAAGTGACATTCAAGCGGCAACGGTGAAAATCTACACCGTCTTTAATTCCCCCAATTACCAAACGCCCTGGCAGATGCAGGGAAAAAAGAATTTCCACGGCTCGGGTTGCATCATTGAAGGCAATCGCATCCTCACCAACGCCCATGTGATCCGGGACCATATTTTTGTCGAAGTGCGACGGTCCGGTCAGGCCAAAAAATATCAGGCCAGGGTGGAGGCTGTCTCCCATGCCTCCGACTTGGCGCTCCTTCGAGTCGATGATCCGCTGTTTTTTAAAAATTCTTACCCGCTCACCCTCGGGGAACTCCCGCTGCTGCAAGATAAAATTGCCGTCTACGGTTTTCCTGATGGCGGTGACAGGTTATCGGTCACTGAAGGCATTGTCTCCCGGGTCGAGCATGTCAGTTATGCCCACAGCAATGCCTACCTGCTCGCCTGTCAAATTGATGCCTCAATCAACACAGGTAATTCCGGCGGCCCGGTTATTCGGGACGGAAAACTTGTGGGCATCGCCTTTCAGGGATTAACGGCTCAAAATTTCGACAACATTGGTTACATGGTACCGACTCCTATCATTACGCATTTCCTTACTGATCTTCGGGACGGCCGCTATGATGGCATTCCAAGCCTTGGCCTGTCATTGCAGAAAGCAGAGAATGACGCAATGCGGCATTTTTATCAGATGGATCATGAGCAGACTGGCGTGCTGATCAATAAAATATATCCAGGATCACCCGCAGAAGGCCTGCTGTTTATTGATGATTTGCTGACCGGCATCAATGGCCAGGACATCGCCAATGACGGGACGCTGGAATTTCGTCAGGGGGAAAGAACGTTTTTCGGGATCGTCATTCACGAAAAACAACGTGGCGAGACCATTGAACTTCAGGTGCTTCGCGGGGGAAAAAATCTCAACATCAAGCTGCAATTAAGCGGCACAATCGAGATTGACCGGCTTGTTCCCCACATGCTATACGACAAGAAGCCCCGCTACTTTATCTTTGGAGGTTTTGTTTTTCAGCCGCTCACATTGAACTATCTCAAAGAATTTTCCACCCCGGCGGACTGGTACCTCTATGCTCCGACCGAACTCCTCCATCTCTATCAAAATGGTGAGCCGAGCCCGGATTTCCGAGAAGCAACCATCCTCAGTGAAGTCCTGGCCGATCAATCCAATACCGGCTACCATGAATTTTCCGATAATGTCATTATCAAGGCCAACGGCCGGCCAATCAGACAATTCACTGACCTACTCGAAGCGCTCCAATC
>JADGBM010000031.1 GCA_015231515.1 Desulfobulbaceae bacterium | reverse complement strand
CATAGAGCTGAAATTACGTTTAATTATAGCAATGCAGATTGTTGTGTTGGTAGTCCAGTCTTAATAACTTTATTTTTTACCACCAGAGTGGTATAAAACAAAACTTTTATAAGTTACTAAATATATATAAAAATACAATGGAGAGCCGCAAATATGGGAAAGACCATAACAGAAAAAATATTTGATTCTCATCATCGTGATAATCCAGCAGGCGAAACAGTTGTATTAGATATTGATGTCGTTATGTGTCACGAAATAACGACACCAATCGCTATTAATGACCTGCTTGAGCGCGGCATGGATCGAGTCTTTGATGCCTCTAAAATAAAGGCTGTTATTGATCATGTAACCCCGTCAAAAGATTCCAAAACAGCAACCCAGTCAAAAATTATTCGTGACTGGGCTAAACGTCATAAAATCAAAGATTTTTTTGATATTGACGCAAATGGCGTTTGTCACGCACTGTTTCCGGAAAAAGGTTTTATCCGGCCCGGATACACTGTGATTATGGGGGATTCTCACACATGCACCCATGGTGCTTTTGGAGCATTTGCAGCTGGTGTTGGTACTACAGATCTTGAGGTTGGCATCCTCAAGGGTGTCTGTTCATTTCGTAAACCCGCCACTATAAAGATTACCATCAGCGGCACATTGCAGACTGGAGTCTATGCTAAAGATGTTATTCTCCATATCATTAAGACTCTGACCGTAAAAGGTGCCACAGATAAAATTATTGAGTTTGTTGGTCCTGTTGTTGACGCCATGAGCATGGAATCAAGAATGACTCTGTGCAATATGGCAATTGAGGCAGGCGGCACTTGTGGTGTCTGTATGCCCGATCGTGTGACTGCTGAATACCTGTGGCCTCACATTCAGTCTGATTATGCAACCATTGATCAGGCCGTTGAAGAGTTCCGCAAATGGCATTCTGATGCTAATGCTGCTTATGCCCAGACAATTGATTTTGATGTATCTGATCTGTCTCCGCAGGTTACTTATGGATATAAACCTGATGAGGTGAAAAATATCTCTGATATGTCCGATACAATAGTCGATCAGGTCTACATTGGTTCGTGCACCAATGGCAGAATTGAGGATCTGCGAGAAGCTGCTAAAATATTAAAAGGTAAAACCATTGATCCCAACGTACGCGGCATCATGTCCCCTGCAACCCCACTCGTTTATTCACAGGCAATGAAGGAAGGTATTATCGAAACCTTCATGTCTGCCGGTTTCTGCGTAACTAACCCTACCTGTGGGGCTTGTCTTGGAATGAGTAACGGAGTTCTGGCCGAAGGTGAGGTGTGTGCCTCAACAACAAATCGCAACTTTAATGGCAGAATGGGGAAGGGCGGCATGGTTCATCTCATGAGTCCTTTAAGTGCGGCGGCTGCTGCGGTTACGGGCAGAATTACTGACCCGAGAAAACTTTTATAAGGCACGGGTTATCTGGCTATTTTCAAAGTTCCAATTGTCTGTCTGCGTTATTGCCTGTTACCGGCTATTTTTGAATAAGGAGAACTGAAATGAAAATGTTTGGTGGATCTTGCATTTTTTTAGATAGAAATGATATCAATACTGATGAAATTATTCCGGCAAAATATCTGACTGAAAACTCTAAGTTAGCTCTGAAACCATACATCCTTGAGGATTTAAAACTTGATGGCTTTGATCCTCAATCAGATGAGTTGCGTCAAGCTCGTGTAATTGTTACTCGTCAAAATTTTGGCTGTGGTTCATCCAGGGAACATGCTGTATGGGTTTTTGAGGTAAACGATATTAACGTGGTGATTGCCTCTAGTTTTGCCCGGATATTCAGACAGAATATGTTCAATTGCGGGATGCTGGCCCTTGAACTGTCTGAGGCCGACATCGATACACTTATGACCGAGAGACCGGCAACTCTTGATATCGACTTACAAAACAGTCTTATTACCTCAAAGGATACCAACGCCATACAGTTTACGTTCACTCTTAATGGATTTGATAGAGATCTGGTTGCCTCTGGTGGCTGGCTTGCCTACGCAGATAAAAACTATTAGTCCTCTGGTGATAACTGATTCTCATGAGCCTTTTTAATTTTATAAAACCAAAGTGGCAGCACAAGGATCCACTTGTCCGTATTGCTGCCATTGATTCAAGAGATTGTCCAGACCAAGAGCGCCTTGGACTGCTTATTCTCTCTGAAACCGTATCTTCCGTGCGCCTAGCTGCCCTGGCCAAATTTAACAGTTGGCACGATCTGGATGCGCTCTTAAATAAAGCTACTGATCCAGCATCTGTTAATGAAATTAAGAGTCGAATTGATTCTCTTAAAGTCGAAGCTGTTTTGAAGGCAGAACGACTTGGAGATAAAGAAAAAGCACTACAGTTTGTTGATAACGATAATCTGCTTTTGGAAATTGTCTCGAAAGACAGCTCGAAAGAGCTGCGCCTGCTGGCCGCCGAAAAGATACAACAGGAAGATGTTTTAGCTCGGTTGCTTACCTTGAAATGCGGTAAGGAGGTTGCTCTTACAGCTGTTGAGCGTATTCATAATTTAGAGTTGCTGCGATCTATCTCAACCAACGCTTCAAACAGAGCTGCGCGTAATCTTGCTACTAAAAAACTCAATAAAGTTTCGGAAGATAAAGCGTCCGCTCAAAAGAGATATATAGATGAAAGAATAGCTGAGCTGATTGATCGCATAAAGGTTTTACCGATGTTGTCTGATATTGAGAGCGCCTATCGGCAATCTCTTGAAATCCAAGGTGCTTGGCAGGAGATTTCAGTTCCACAGAACCACCCTACATATGAAGAATTTAATTCATTTGTCAAAGAGATAAAGGAACGGTACGAGACCTACCTCACTCAGTCAGACGAAGAACGCTTAAAATTAGCCAAGTTACCTGGATTACATAAAAAATTAGCCGACATAGATGCTGATATCATTACTGAGTCAGAAAACATCTCCGATGCTGATGCCTTTATGAATTTTGAAAAACTAAAAAGCAGCTGGCAGGAAGTAGCGGATGAACTTGATGAGATACCAAAAAAGATTGTAAAGCGTTTTAACCAAAGCTGTCGTCAATTTGAAGAAAAGCAAGCCCTCATTGCTCAGGAAAAATCAAAGCACGATGGGTTTCTGGCCGATTTAACAGCTATTAACGCTGCGCTTAATGCAGACCATTTGGTGGAATCTCGAAAATCATTAGCAGCACTGACAGAACTCATCAATACTTGGCTGCCACAATTTATCAGTAAAACTGACCTTGACACCTTGTCTGTCAAAATCAGCGAATCTATTGCCCAAATCGCTGCCGATGAAGAAGAGAGGAAAAATAAACGTATTGAAGATGCTATTGCGTATCGAAACACACTTATCGCAGCGCTTAAAAAAATAGTTGGTGATGCGAATATTCAAGAGGCGGAAAAGCAGTTTGCAGAGTTAAAAAATCAGTGGCTTACCAAAGATTGCTTGACCCCTGATATGCGCAAACAGTTTGATGGTCAATTCAATGAGGCTTGTGCTGATTTTATCAACTTCCAAAAAGAGTCTTACGAAAAACGAGACTGGCAGTATTGGCAGAATAAAAACCTTAAAGTGGCCCTTATAGATGAAATGAGAGACCTTGCGCAGGAGAATGATCTGCATTTGGTTTTTAAACAGATGAAACTATTGCAGGAGAAATGGAAAGAGACAGGGGCTGTTAACCAAAAAGAGAGCGATAGGCTTTGGAAAAAATTCCAAACCGCTTCAGAATCAAATTTCACGCGATGTAAGGCCTTCTTCAATGAACTTGATATTCAGGCAGAAAATAATGCTCAAAAAAAACTCGAGCTTATCGAGCTTGCTAAAACACATCAAGCATCTACCGAGTGGAAAAAAACAGCTGAGGCGATCAAGGCACTGCAACAACAGTGGAAAGATATAGGGAAGGTTCCACCAGAGATAGAACTGGAGCTGTATACGTTGTTTCGTGAGGCCTGCGATCTCTTTTTCACGCGAAGAACTGCCCATTATGATCAGCTCGATGCCCAGCGTCAGGATAATTTGCAGCGCAAGACGGAGTTGTGTGAAAAGATCGAAAAGCTTGTTGCCAGCCCCGACATTTCTAAAAGAAATAAACTTCAAGAGTTACAAAAACAGTGGAAAACCATTGGTCGTGCACCGAAGGATAATGAAGATGCCATCTGGCAGCGTTTTCGTGCGGCAAGTGACAGTTTTTATACCTGGCTTGATACACTGAAACCAGGCAATTTAGAGAAAAAAGAAAACCTCTGCCTCGCTGCTGAGGCACTTTGTTCCGATCTTCCTGACTTTTCTGATGAAAAAAAGACCCAGGAGCTTGCTAAGCAGATTGTTGACCTTCAAAGTCAATGGAAAAAAATTGGCCCAGTTCCAGATGAACGACAAGATGAGGTCTGGCAACGGTTTCGAGGTATTTGTGATGTTTTCTTTAGCAAACGTGACCAGTACAATGCTGAAATCGACAAACAACGTTCCGCTAACGAAGAACGGAAACTGTCAATTTTAAGTCAACTTGAACAGGCAGTGAACGAAGGGAGTAAGGATTCAGTTAAGGAAATCATAAAGCTACAGGAAGACTGGCGTCAAACAGGACCAGCCTCAAAGGGGAATGATTTTTTACTCGATAAACGATTTAATCAGACCTGTAACGATTTTTTTAAACAGCGGCGTGAAATATTTAATGAAATGGATCGTATTCGTCGCGACAATCTTAAGCAGAAAGAAGCACTTTGTGTTCGGCTTGAAATTTTAGCAGGCATCAGTGTGCCGGAGTTGAAGACCACCGGAAAAAACAAAAGCTCACTGACCTTGGCCGATCAGCTTAAATTGGCCTTTGAACAAAATTTCATTATGGGTGGTGAAGGTAAAGACAAGTCACGTCACAAAAAAGATGAACTTGCCAGTATTCTTGAGGAGTGGAGTCAGGTCGGGCCGGTTCCGAAGGAACACGAATATTCATTAAAAAAGCGTTATAACATGGCTCAGGCCAAATTAACTCAGGCTAAGTAGTAGAGCTGAACAAGGAGTTATATGATCAAAAGTAGAATTGGTGTGATCGGTGTTGGCTATCTTGGCCTGCACCACGCTCGTAAATATGCTGCGATGGAAAATGTAGATCTGGTAGGAGTTGCTGATATTGACATAAGCCGAGCTAAAGAGATTGCCCATCAGCTTAACACCCGATCCTTTGGCGATTTCAAAGAGTTGCTGCCTCTTGTTGATGCGGTCAGCATTGTTGTGCCGACAAAAAAACATTTTGAGGTTGCTAACGCCTGTCTTGATTATGGTGTTGACGTTCTTATCGAAAAACCGATAACGGTTACAATTGATGAGGCGGATGCACTCATATCAAAGGCTGAACTTTGCAAAAGAGTTTTGCAGGTGGGTCACATTGAACAGTTCAACCCGGCAGTTCTTGCAATGGAGCAGTATATTACGTCGCCTATTTTTATCGAGTCCCAGAGAATTCACTCATTTAATCCGCGCGGAGCTGATGTCGATGTTGTACTTGATTTAATGATTCATGATATTGATATTATTACCAGTATTGTCCCTTCACCCATCAAGACAATCCATGCTGTCGGCGTACCGGTAATAACCAATAGTTCAGACATAGCCAATGTCCGCATGATTTTTGAAAATGGATGCACTGCTAATATTACGGTCAGCCGCATCTCTAAAACCAATATCCGAAAAATTCGTATCTTTCAGCCTCGGTCATTTATCTCGGTTGATTATGGTAAAAAAGAGATTTATACCATTAAACACCTTGACGAACTTAACGAGAACGGACACCCAAAAGAAGAGTTCAATCATTTTTGTTTTGCAGAAACAGATGCGTTGGAAACCGAACTAAAGGCCTTTATTTTAAACATTCAGCATCGCACGGCTCCCAAAATTGGAGGTCGTGAAGGTCGAAAGGCCTTGAAAATCGCCCATCAGATTATTGATCAGATGAAAAATTACATTATTGAGCATAAGGAGTTACTGGAGATAGATAACTAGTATTTACACTGTCGTTTGATGACTCCCAATCAAGTATGTTGTTGTGAATTTCTTAATTGTACGTTTCTCAGTGCAATCTTTTTGTTATCCGTAATTCCAGTGCCCAGGACTCATTCTCATGAAAAAAATTATGGTCATCGCTGGTGAAGCGTCTGGGGACATGCATGGGGCTAATTTAGTCAAAGCCATGAAAAGTATCAACTCGGACCTCTACTTCTGTGGAGTAGGGGACGAGGCTCTTCGTCAGGCTGGTGTGGAAATTATTGTCGAGTCCCGTGAAATTTCGGTAGTTGGTCTTATAGAAGTTGTTTTTCATCTACGCGATATCAGAAGGGCTTTTAAACTCATTGTTAACCGACTGCAAAAAGATCAACCAGCGCTCCTTATCTTAATTGATTTCCCAGATTTCAACTTGATGCTGGCAAAACAGGCCAAAAAAATCGGCATCCCCGTCTTTTATTACATAAGCCCCCAGGTTTGGGCATGGCGCAGTGGTCGGGTCAACAAAATAGCAAGATTAGTAGATAAATTAGCTGTTATTCTCCCCTTCGAAAAAGATTTTTATACCCAGCGCGGTGTTGAAATTGTCGAGTTTGTTGGTCATCCTTTAGTGGATTGTGTAACTGTGAGTGAAGAGTCTGAGACGTTCAGGCCAATGCATTCAATCCCGGCGACGGCTACTGTTGTTGGTATGTTGCCTGGTAGCCGCATTAGAGAGCTGAGGTCTATACTGCCGGAGTTTATTGAAGCCGCCCACAAACTTAAACAGCAAAAAAAAGAGCTATGCTTCCTAATGCCGTTGGCTCCAACACTTGAAGAATCAGATCTTGAGATTTCAGATGAGATTAAAACGCTGCTGAATTTGAAGATTGTCAGGGGGCAACGTTATGATTTAATGGCAAATTGCGACCTTGTTATGGTGGCTTCAGGGACAGTAACACTCGAACTAGCCCTTTTGAATGTGCCCATGGTTGTGGTGTACAGAATCAGCCCCTTAACCTATTTCTTAGGAAGAAGACTAATTAAGGTTAAATTTGCATCCCTGGTTAATCTGATTGCCGGAAAAGAAGTTGTTAAAGAGCTTCTGCAAAATGATTTCACGGCTGATGCCTTAGTTGCAGCACTTCTTGATATCTGGCCCGGAACTGATAAACACAAGCAACTCAAAACTCAACTCGAATATATCCGTGGACTTGTTGGCCCTGCGGGGGCTTCCAAAAGGGTAGCAAAACTTGCCCTTCAAATTATGAACTGAACCCAAATTTCTTTGGAGTTGGACTTAAAGATAGAGCTTAAACACCACCTATTCCTTGAGGATGGCTATTTATTGTTGCTCTGCTGTTTCTTGGGGTGGAAAAAGTTCATTCTCAGGATTATCAGAACTTTCCAGTTGTCTTCCTGGTTCTTCAACTTTCTCTTCACTGGTTACTGTTGGTTCGGGCAGAACATACTGACCGTTCTCAAACATACCTCTATAGACGACCCCATCCACACTGGTAAATACACCTACGCCATGTTCTTGCCCATTTAACCATTGGCCGACATAACTACTGCCGTTGGCGCCTAGATACGATCCCATGCCACTCATTGAACCATTACGAAACATACCCTCAAATCGACTCCCGTCAACTGTAATCAAAGTCCCTTGACCATTTTCACTGCCAGACAGCCATTGACCAGAATATTTTTCTCCAGTTGAACTGACGTACGTACCGAAGCCATCAAAAAGACCTTTTTTGAAATCACCTTCATAGACAGAACCGTTGGCATCATAAAAAACTCCTTTACCGTCAAAGAGACTATCGACAAAGTCACCCTCATAACGGGCACCATCGGCATATGTAACTTTTCCCGGACCGTTAAGCTGCCCGTTTTCCCATAAACCAACGTAGAACTCGCCTTCACGGTTAAACATTGTGCCCTGACCTTGGAACTCACCGTTCTGAAAAAAACCAACATATTTCCGACCATCAGCAGTTGTCAGACCGCCTTCACCATCAAAAATTCCGTTTTTAAAATTACCGGTATAGTGGCTGCCATCGGGGTAGGTGGCAGAACCTTTGCCATTCTCGACACCTTGTAGCCATTGCCCTTCATAGATTTCTCCATCTGGCATTTCAAGTTTGCCCTCGCCGTGAAAAACATCATCAACGAAGCTCCCCTCATAGCGGCTACCGTCAGAATAGGTAGCAATACCTTTACCATTTAAATGGCCTCCTTTAAAGTTGCCCGCAAATATTCTGCCATCCGGATAAATATGAGTTCCGTATCCAGACGGTACACCCTGCTGAAACAAGCCGGTATGTTTATTCCCATCACTTGATGTGAAAGTACCTTGGCCATGAGGAGTTCCATCTTGAAACTGTCCCATGTACTGACTGCCATCAGCAAAGATAAAGGTTCCAGGGCCATGAAAGACGTCATTTTGAAACTGTCCTGTGTATTTCTCACCATTTAAACCAATCCAGGTACCTTGACCGTTCTTTTTGCCTTCAGCAAACTGGCCCGTAAATTTTTCACCGTTGTCATAGGTTACTTCTCCAGTACCGTGGGCTAAATCATTTACAAAGTCGCCCGCATGAGTGCCACCACCAGGAAATGTCAGTAGGCCACGGCCATCTTTTTTTCCAGCTCTAAATGAACCGGTATAGGTGCCTGCTTTATAGGTAAAGACTCCGCTGCCTTCAGGTAATCCGTTGCGAAACTGACCTTGATAGCGCTGGCCGTTTGGATAGGTGATGAGTCCATCACCATGCATTTTGCCATTCACAAATTGACCGATATATTTTTCGCCATCAGCAAATAACAGAACGCCGCTACCATGTTCAAGACCATTATGGAATTGACCTTCGTATTTTCTGCCGTCAGGATATATCAAGGTGCCTTTACCCTCATATTTGCCTGAGTCATTAAATAAGCCGATGTAGATTGCCCCCGAGGAACTTCGAGAGGTTCCTCGGGATGAGGTATTTGAGTTTGAGTCACATCCTGAAGAAAAAAGAAGAATGCTGGGAAGGAGCAGAAGAAAGGCGGAAATAGAAAGTATGTGATTGTACATGGCAAATTGAGGTTTGTACTAACACGCCACCAATTACGGGCCTTTAGTGGTGCTCAGGATTTGTTATACTAAATTAAGCCTTTGAGATCAGGTAGTTCAAAGGTGTGCCATATTTCGTGATGTCTCGACGTTACTGTAATTTGTAAATATTTTTTTAATTTATATAAATAATAACAGAAATCAAATAAAATGATTCAAATTAAATATCTTTGCCACCCATGGCTGAAAATAAACATAGCCAATAGGCGTTATCGTTTTCTTATTCATCGTACATAATCAATATATAATGAATCAAATTAGTACGTATATAAAAAACAAGATCAGGCGATTCTCGAACTCTATTCCAGAGAACGCCTATCGGCACAATGCTCCGGAACGAAATCATGTCGGACCAGCAAGTGAAGCCATTGGCTCAATATTTGATACCAAAAATTACGATGATCATGCGGCTGAAAAGTTTTTTGACGACTCGTTTCAACTCCAATTATCCCTTCTCAAATCATCGTTGAGCCTGTCCTCGGTTTTAGTTGTATTTAAAAATGATAGAGATGGATCTCTCGACTTACATTCGTTTTCTTCGCAATACCCAAAAAAAATACTGTCGGGACCATACCCGGCTGGAATTGGCATTGCTGGAGCCATGAATCAAGGCCATGATGCTGTTTTTGTATCTGATCTCAACACAAATTACTCAGGAATATTTTACTATAAAGAACTCTTGAAAGTTGGCGCTGCGGCAATTATCCAGATTTTTTCCCAAAAAGATGTTTCTGGTGGTATGGCGAGCACAGCCTTCCTTTGCATTGATAGAGCAGATTCAACCCCATGGACGGATAACGAAAAAAAAATTATTGCCCTGGCTGCTAAAAAAATTGGTATGGATTTACAACTTGGCAAAATGCTTACTTCACTTGACCAAAAAGGAAATCTCATCCAGAAAATTTGCCAGGGTTTTCGAGAATTAAACAAGGGGCTTGGTCTCGAAACTGTTTTTAATGCCACTTACAAAGCGGTCACCTCACTGGTTAATGCTGATTTTATTTCAATAAGTCTTTTAGTCAATGATTCACACCAAACCGCTTTTGTAGCGGGCACTGACAGTCAAGAGCATCATTTAGGGCTTGAGTTCAATCTTAATGAAGGGTTAGTCGGTCAAGTGATTCGTTTAAACAGGCCGCTACCGGTGAATGGTCAGTATAGTGGGCCAGCTCCTGTTTTTTCGAAAAAACAATGTTTGACCGGTTATAGTTCACTGTATATTTTACCGTTGTTGCCTGAAGAAGGTCAGTCTCTGGGTGCTATGACTGTAGCATCAAAAAATGCTGCGGCCTTTGGTCTGGCTCAAATGGATATTCTACAGTTGATTGCCACTCAGGTCGCCGTTAAAATAGAACTTGCAAAATCACATGAAACCATTAATAAAATGGCGACTACTGATGGCTTGACCGATCTTGCAAATCATCGGACATTTCAACATGGCTTCGATATTATGCTTCATCGCGCCAAGCGCCGCCAGAGTCCTTTGACCTTGATTTTTTGTGATATCGATTTTTTTAAAAAGATTAACGATAGCTATGGACATCAATTCGGCGATCAGGTACTTAAAGCCGTTGCAAAAATCCTTTCAGATACTGTAAGGCGCGAAGATATGGCTGCACGTTATGGCGGCGAAGAGTTTGCCTTGATTCTTGAGAACTCCAGTAAAAGTGGGGCCTTACAGATGGCGGAACGAATACGACACGACATTGCCGATCTAACTTTTCAATTTGAAAATGAGTCTGTTGGCTTAACAATTTCACTGGGCATAGCCTCGTTTCCAGAGGACGGTCAGGAAAAAACTACAATTATTGAATTAGCCGATCAGGCATTGTATAAGGCCAAAAGGCAAGGTCGTAACCAGTCGGTAGTTGCTTAAGTTCTGTATAGGCCATCAGCCAAAAACCTAACTTACCAGTACATTTTACTATGAGTTCAACAAATATCGATTTATTTAAAGCATTGTGGGTAACTGCCCATGATGGCGTTTATAAAAGGGAAATTGTAGATCGATCAATTGCTGATTTGCCCTCAAACGAAGTACTTATCAGAGTGTACTATTCTTCCTTAAATTACAAAGACGCCCTCTCTGCGTCCGGCAACAGAGGAGTCACACGTCGATACCCACATACCCCTGGTATCGATTGCTCCGGTATTGTAGTCAGCAGCAATTCTGAAAAATTTTCGGCAGGTGACAAGGTTATAGTGACTGGTTTTGATTTGGGTATGAATACCTCCGGAGGTTTTGGTCAGTATATCTGCGTATCTGCTGATTGGATTGTGCCCTTACCCGAGACAATGGATCTTAAAACTGCAATGCTCTACGGGACAGCCGGCTTTACCGCTGCTCAATGTGTGGAAAAAATCACATCGAATCTTTCTCCGAATGATGGTCAAATTTTGATTACCGGTGTTACTGGTGGGGTAGGGTGCACCTCTGCAGCCATACTGCATAAGCTTGGTTATTCAGTGACAGGATTAACCGGCAAGCCCGACAATAGGTTGTTGAAGCAAATAGGAGTTGATAGCGTAATTTCCCGTGAAGATTTCGTTGTTTCATCGGCTAAAGCCCTCCTGCGAGAACGGTGGGCTGGAGTTATTGACACAGTCGGCGGAGACATACTTGCCAATGCAATAAAATCTACAGCATACGGTGGTGTTGTTGCAAGCTGTGGTAATGCGGCCTCACATGAACTGCCGATTACTGTGTATCCGTTTATACTTCGTGCTGTATCACTTATAGGTATAGACTCGGCTCAAACCCCGGTACAAAGACGTTCATATATTTGGGGTAAATTAGCCGATGAATGGAAGGTCGAAAATATCGAACAACTCTGTGTTGAAATTAAACTACCTGAATTGAGTGGCTTCATTGATTTAATGCTGGAAGGAAAACTTGCAGGGCGCGTAGTTGTTAATTTGGGCGTATAGATTTAAGAATTTCAGTATTGGAGGCAGTTGAGCGTTGGGCAACGACTATTTGATCCTTACCATTGTCCTTGGCTTCATACAGTGCTTTGTCAACCGTTCGAATAAAATCACTGATATCATTCGTCCAACTCAATGTTTCATTTCGTTTGAATTCAGCCATCCCACAGCTCAGTGTAGTTTCTCCAAAATTATATGAGTTATAATTGGCCATCATCCGTTCTAAAACTTTTACTGCCTGATCAGCACTGATATGAGTTAGTAGCAACGCAAACTCATCACCCCCATACCGAAAAGCAAAGTCAACACCATGCCTGACACAACCAAGTAAGATATTACCAAAAGTAGTCAGCAGATTATCTCCAGACTGATGGCCATAAGTGTCATTATAGCCTTTGAAGTAATCTACATCAATGAGCGCAAGAAACGCGGGATATTCCTGACGGACAGATCGATAAAACTCCTCAACAATTTTAGAGTCAAAATGGCGTCTATTATAAAGGTTGGTCAGCACATCACTTATGGATTTTTTTTCAAGTTCTGATATTAAATTTTGTTCACGAATGACACGATTAAGCTTAGCCAAGAGCTCGGCACTGTCAAATGGCTTGGTCATATAATCGATGGCGCCAGCGTTAATTACATCAACATAGGTGTACTCTTCGCTGAGACCGGTCACAACGATCACACCGGTCTTTGGGTAGTTGGCATGTACATACTTTAAAAGTTCCATGCCATCCATGTTCGGCATGTTAATGTCAGTGATCACAATAGAATGGAAATCTTTCTCCAGCACTTTGATGGCTTGTAAACCATCGGAAGCTGTAGAAAAATCAAAACCATAGGAAGCTATAAAGCTCTTCATGACCTCTCGGACAATCGGGTCATCATCGACTAAGAGAATTTTAGCCTTGTTGTCAGAATTTTTGGTGGGGTTCATTGCAAGCATAAGAGAATCTAACTCAAATAGCCTCTCACATGTAATTTGTCTGTCTCAACGCTTCGTATAATACAATGCCGGCACACATTGCCAGGTTAAGGCTTCGTATGTTTCTATTTGCCATGGGTATAGTATAGCACCGATGTGAATAATTTTTCAAAATATATTCCGGCAAGCCCATCGTCTCTTTACCAAAAATCAGATATGAGTCGGCATTAAACTCAGCTTTAGTGTAGCACTCTCCAATTTTCTTACTTAGAAAAAAGAGATGGCTTTTGGCGTGTGCGGTTAAAAACTCTTCAAGACTATTCCAATAAACAATTTTTACATGCTGCCAATAATCAAGACCGGCTCGTTTGAGATGTTTGTCATCAGTGCTGAACCCCAAAGGTTTCACCAGGTGCAGAACTGTGTTGGTTGCACCACATAAGCGTGCTATGCTGCCGGTATTTGGTGGTATTTCGGGCTCAACAAGAACAATATTCACAGTTGTAACCGTTGTGGTAGTGGGAATAAGTAAGCAACTTTTTACTGTTTAATAGCCTGATCAGACTTCAGCATCACAGCAAGGTAAGTTGGTCGGGTGAGTTAATAGTTAAATGGGAGATATGCAGGATTTCAGTTTGATCGGAACTTTCGTTAAGATCATAAAGCCCAACAAGTTTACTTTTCATGGTGAAGAAATCTTGCAATTGGTCTTCAGATAATACCAGCCTTGGTTTAAACTCGATGGAAAAAGGATTTTTGTATGTATTGTTGTGCCGAATACGAAAGTCGAGGTGAGGACCGGTCGATATTCCAGTTGATCCAACATAACCAATTATCTCTTTTTTCTGAACCAAATTGCCGCGGCGCAATCCTTTTTTAAAACGAGAAAGATGACCGTAATAGGTTTTATAACCACCGTTATGGGCCAAAACAATTTGATTTCCATAGCCATTATTGCGGCCGACAAAGGAAACTGTACCATCGGCTACCGCCATAATTGGTGAACCGTGTGGCGCCGCAAGATCGATACCTAAATGTGGTTGCACTCTACCGCTCATCGGATGTTTCCGTTGGTAGCTGAACTTTGAAGTAACGCGGCCCATTGGTAATGGTGATCTGAGAAATGAGGTGCCAACTGCTTGACCATCATGATCAAAATATAAACCAGACGTTTCATTTGAAGGTAGATAATAATAGGCATCATAAACTTGACCGCTGGCAAACTCATATCGTGCCGATTGGATTTTCCCATAGCCAACCAGTTCACCATTTTTGAAATATTTGTCAACGGTAAAGGCGTAAGAATCATCTTTCTGGACTTCAGTGTTGAAGTCGATCTTGGAGGCGAAAATGTCGGCAAAGGCATACAACAATCGCAGATCCTCATTTGTATCCGCAAAAGAACCTAATAGTGACGTTGAAATTTTACCAGAGATACGAACAAGCCTACGTTCAAGTTCAATTGCATCTTTTTGAACCGAATAACTGCCATTTGAGTTGCTAATTGAAACGCTGTTAAGCGGACCTGATTGATATCGAAACTGTTCAAGGGCACCAGATTCATTTAAAGAGAGTGAGTAGGTGTCGAAGGGCTTTAAGCGCCTGAAATCTAATATTCCGGAAAGGGAGTTAATTATGAGAGAACGTATCTCCTGAGGAATAGCATCTCTTCGCAGGGCTGAATCAAAAGTGTCACCCTGTTTTAGAGTACCTTCAATAGCCTTAAACGAATTTTGTGTCTCAGTTGCTATCAGTTCGGGGGTTGCATTGAGCGGTTGGCTTTGGTTAAACCCTTGGTGGGCGAGGACATCCGTGGTACTATCTGTAGGTTGATCATTCGAATAATTTTCTATTGGGAGAGAAACGGAACTGCGAGCGTCATCAATCAAGTTATTGTGAACTACGCTGAACATAAAAACTATGGAAAGGCATACGAGAATATATTGAATAAATTTCATGGTCTGTTTAATTGTCGTTAAGGTTTTAAGTTAAAAATTCACTAACAAATATAGGTGATTACCGCAAGTTAGAACTGGTTGAATAAAGAATTAATTCCCTGAATACATAAGTTATAGATAAAAAATGATGAATTGATAAAAAAACAAAAAAAAACTATTTCAAAAGCCTTTATCTAGTAGTAGTTTACTGAGTTTACAGAGGTGTACTGAATACCCCTTATGCTGGTATTCTTTACATTGAGATGAATGCATACTTTATACCGCAGAGTGGAGAAAGCAGGAATATGGCATTAATTGTTCAAAAATTTGGTGGTACATCTGTTGGTAGCCCTGAAAAAATCAAGGCTGTCGCAGAACGTGTTCTGGCCAAAAAAAAGGAAGGGAATAAAATGGTCGTGGTGCTCTCGGCAATGTCAGGAGAAACGAATCGTTTTGTTAGTTTAGCCTCTCAAATGCAGGAAGAACCGGATCCTCGGGAGCTTGACGTTCTTTTGTCAAGCGGTGAGCAGGTTACTATTGCCTTGTTTGCCATGGCAGTGAAAAGTTTAGGCGATGACGCCGTGTCTCTTTTGGGAGACCAGGTTAAGATCAGAACTGACAAAATGCATACCAAGGCACGTATCAAGTCCATAGATACTGAACTGATAACAAAAAATCTTGATGCCGGTAAAATTGTTGTTGTCGCTGGTTTTCAGGGTGTTTCTGAAGACGATCATATCACCACTTTAGGTCGTGGTGGATCTGACACAACGGCTGTTGCACTTGCCGCGGCTCTTCATGCCGATAGCTGTGAAATATTTACTGATGTTGAAGGGGTGTATACAGCTGATCCTAATATGTGCCCTTCAGCACGAAAGATTGACCGCATCTCTTATGATGAAATGCTTGAATTGGCGAGCTTAGGGGCCAAGGTTCTTGATATCAGATCTGTAAGTTTTGCAAAGAGATACAAAGTGCCATTACATGTACGATCAACATTTACAACAACAGAAGGCACCTGGGTTGTTGAGGAGGATAAAAAAATGGAAACAATGTTAGTTTCAGGCGTTACATATAGTAAAAATGAAGCACGGATTACTTTGTCGAAGGTCCAGGACACCCCTGGTGTTGCTTCTACTATTTTTACACCAATCTCTGATGCCGGAATCATAGTTGATATGATTATTCAAAATACCAGAGCCGGCGATATAACCGATATGACTTTTACAGTTCCTCGTAACGATTATTCAAAAGCAATGGCTATCGTGAAAAATGTTGCAAGGGATATTAACGCTGAAAGCGTAAGCGGTTCTGAAAACATCGCTAAAATCTCTGTAGTTGGTGTCGGCATGCGAAATCATTCTGGTATTGCCACAACAATGTTCAGGGTACTTGCCGAAGAAGGGATTAACATCATAATGATCAGCACTTCCGAGATAAAAGTTTCATGTGTCATTGAGGAGAAATATACGGAACTCGCTGTTCGTTCCCTCCATGAAGCTTTTGGGCTTGATAAAGATAACCAACCTATCCAGGAATAGATAGAAAGTTACAGCCTAGGATGTCCGGCTAAACTTCTAGTATATACGGCAATTACAATGCAAATTTACGATACAACATTGCGTGACGGCACACAGGCCGAAAATTTCAACCTTTCAGTCGACGATAAGATTCGCATATCGTTAAAACTTGACGAACTGGGCATTGATTTTATCGAAGGCGGTTGGCCGGGAGCAAACCCAACATCTGTGCAATTTTTTAATGAGATGCACAATTATAGCTTAAAGCACGCGAAGCTCTCTTCTTTCGGCAGTACACGCCTTTTTAGTAATAAAACCGACCAAGATCCTAATCTCAACGCTCTGATCGCTGCAAAAACCCCGTGTATTACAATTTTTGGCAAAACCTGGGACATACACGTCGAAGTCGCACTTCGTATAACTAATGATGATAACCTGCTTATTATTGACGAATCATTGCGCTATCTTCGTCCCCAGGTAGAGTATCTTTTTTATGATGCCGAACATTTTTTCGATGGTTTCAAGGCCAATCAGGAGTATGCCCTGGCTACCGTTGAAAAAGCACATCTTGCCGGCTCAGACTGCCTTGTATTGTGTGATACAAACGGTGGAACCTTACCCAGCGAGATTGCCGAGATCATTGATCAAGTTAAATCGTATTTTGCAGCAAAAAATATGAATCCTGAGTTAGGCATCCATTCCCATAACGATTCTGACACTGCAACGGCCAACTCACTCATTGCGGTCCATCATGGCGTTCGTCATGTGCAGGGAACAATGAATGGTTTCGGTGAACGTTGCGGGAATGCGAATCTCACCTCGATAATTCCGGGCCTTGCCTTGAAGATGGGCCACTCATTTGCCGCTGCTACCAATCTTACGCGACTCACAGAGACGTCGCGATTTGTTAATGAACTTGCCAATCTGCCCCATAATAAATACCAGCCGTATGTTGGGGTATCAGCTTTTGCTCACAAGGGTGGAATTCATGTTGCTGCTGTTAAAAGAAACCCTTTAACCTATGAGCATATTTCACCTGAAAAAGTTGGTAATATCAGGAGAATTCTGATCTCTGATCAATCCGGTAAAAGCAATGTTCTGCACAAGGCCAAGAAGTTTGGTCTCGATTTAGAGTCTACTGATCCAATCGTTACAACCATTCTTAAAAAACTGAAAGATCTGGAAAACCAAGGCTTTCAGTATGAAGGCGCAGAGGCGTCATTTGAGCTGTTGATGCGAAGAGCCATGGGTACGTTACCAGTGTTCTTTTCATTACGAAGCTTCAGAGTTATCAACCAAAAAGATACTGTTGACAGTGACCCTCAGGCTGAAGCGACAATCCAGTTGGAAGTTGGCGGTGAAATGGTACACACGGCAGCACTTGGAGATGGTCCTGTGAACGCCTTGGACAATGCCTTGCGTAAGGCCTTAACCTGCTTCTATCCGCAGCTTGAAGGTATGTGGCTTGATGACTATAAGGTACGAGTGCTTGCCTCAGAACATGGAACAGGTGCTCGCGTTCGGGTTCTTATCGAATCTCGGGACAGTAACTCTCAATGGGGAACCGTTGGTGTCTCTCATGACATTCTCGAAGCAAGTTGGCAGGCCTTGGTGGAAAGCATATCCTATAAGCTTCTTAAAGATAAAGTCAGCCAGAACGATGCAAAACAGGCTAAAGGTTGCTAATCTGAATAAAAGCGTCGGTGCTGATGAAGCAACTGACTCAGGAAACAAGCAATCGATTCTGGTGCTGGTCGGACTTTGTATTATTTTATCGCAGGTAATTTCGTATTCAACTGGCAGGACGGCTATCACGTCGTCAACCGATCACGCCAGTGACTATCGAGCAGGTGACAATGGTGCGATTCTATTTGTTTCCTCAGTGCAGAGCCTTACGGATAAAACGGGTGGGCACGATAGCCACGGTCAATTATCGGCCGACATGGCCCCCTTCTTTTTTCGGCAAATTCCAATTAATACTGCATCAGCAGAGCTGCTTGTCACAATTCCCGGCATTGGTCCCCGCATGGCTTGGCGGATACGTTCCTATATCCAAAAAAATGGCGCAATGACCAATATCTCAGAACTTGAAAACATTAAAGGAATTGGCCTGTTAAGGTCTAAGGCGATTGCCAATTATGTTCGAATATAATTTTTCGCCTAAGCCAATGTCAGAAAATAACGGCCTATCTTTTTCTGGCAACTAACTCTTCCATATTATGGCGAATCTGATTGTAGTCCTCGTCTGTCAGACCAGCACCCAAGGCCACCATTTTAGCCATTTTCGCGGTCAGAAAATCACCAGGCCCGTGTCCGTCTGCGTTAACCGCAAGTTTAGCCCCATATTTCTTGGCAAGCTTTGCGACATAGCCATTGGTCAGAGAATGCCCTTTTCGCCCCGACAACTCGATAAGAACACCTCTTTGGGCTGCTAACTGCATCTCTTCATCTGTAATAAATCCCGGGTGAGCCAATAGATCTACTCCAGCCTCAATTGCAGCCCGATTTGTCCCCTCCTTAACAGGTTCAACGATTGTTTCGCCATGCCCCACGACAATTTTAGCGCCAAGCTGACGGGCCTTTAAGGTGAGTTCCGCAAAAAGGGCAGGGGGGACGTGGGTAAGCTCAACTCCTGGCAATAAGATAGTCGAGGAGTGTTGATTCAAATCAGCCGCAGCTTGAACCATTCTTGGAATTATAAAGTCTAGATTTGACGAATCGGCGTGATCGGTAATGGCCACAGCTTTATAGCCAAGAACTTCAACTCTTCTAAGGTGTTCAGCTGGAACAAGTTCGCCATCGCTAAAAAATGTGTGGGTGTGAAGATCAATCATACATGTGTCCTCGCAATGAGTTTTGGCAGGCTTCATCAATTTCAATGGTCACTAGTTGACCGGGTTCAAGCGCAGATCGACAGGTAAAATGAACAATGTGATTGGTCGTTGTCCGCCCATTCCATTGATTATTCTGCCCCTTACTTTGTCCCTCAACCATAATTTCCAAGGCCTGGCCAATATACTCCTGGTTACGTTCTAAGCAGATCTCGTCAATTCGTTTTTGCAGAACAGCAAGACGTTTAATTTTAATAGCCTCCGGCACTTTACAATCAAATTTAGCGGATTTGGTGTGCGGACGATCTGAATACTTAAATGAGTAGGCACCATGATAACGAACTTTTTCAACCAAATCATAGGTTGCTTGAAAGTCGTTGTCAGACTCGCCCGGAAAACCAACAATAATATCAGTCGTAATGGCAATATCCGAACGATGTCTTCGTAATTGCTCAATAAGCTCATAGTAGGTATCGACACTATATTTACGGTTCATAGCTGTTAAAATAGCATTTGAGCCTGATTGAACAGGAAGATGAAAATGAGAACAAAGTATATCAATTCTTGAGAAACATTCAAGAAGGTCAATGGTTAAATCTTTGGGGTTAGATGTGGTAAAGCGAAGACGGTTGAGGCCTGGAACATGAGACACTGCTTCTAACAGCTCAGCAAAGGTATGCTCTTGTTTCCCGTCGCTGTTTCGACCGTAAGAGTTGACGTTTTGACCTAATAAGGTAATTTCTTTCACACCCTGCCGGGCAAGATGATCGGCCTCGGTGACAATTTCTGAAAATTTTCGGCTGATCTCTCGGCCCCTGGTGAAGGGCACAACGCAATAAGTACAAAAATTATTGCAGCCCTGCATTATTGTAATAAATCGCTTGTGATGAGGGCCACTGTTCGGCTCAGGCAAAAAAGGCGGAATAACAAATTCGCTGTTTTGTTCAACTGAAACGATACGTTTCTTGTTGTTTATGATGTCAGCAAGGAGGGCAGGGAGGTTGTAGAGGCTTTGGGTGCCCATTACCAGATCAACAAAAGGCAAGCGCTGTAGAAGTTTTTGCCCCTCTTGTTGAGCGACGCAACCGACTATGCCGATGATTAGATCATTCTTGCTTTCTTTTATAAGGCGGAGAGTGCCAAGTAGAGACATGGCTTTATGTTCGGCTTTCTGACGGATACTGCAGGTATTAACCAATACAATGTCTGCATCTTCAACTGAAGTTGTTGGCGCAAAGGTTTCCGACATGAGTTGACTCATAATCTCTGAGTCTCTATCATTCATTTGGCAGCCAAATGTTTCAATGTAATATTTCTTAGTAATAGACATAAATAATAATGTTAAATCAGTCCAATAGGGCTCATAATTAATTAATTAAATTAGACAATTTCATTACTCCTGAGAGTGTCTAGAATCATAAAAAGCTGCTCCTCAAAGCAACAGGCATAACGCAACAGAATTGTACCATCATGACGGTTAATCGTGGACAAGGTCGTCATGCCGTCATATCCCTCCAGTAAAAATCGCAAGAATCCAATCCGGGCTGGATTAATAACGCATTGATGCTGACGAAAAAGTGAGCTGTCGGTCATCTGATATCAGACGTTAATGTCAACTTTTTCAGCGGACAGCAAGGATCGATAGGGTGCCAAGCGAGGCATGACAATGGTGTCAATATAGTGGTCGGTTTGAGCTTCCGCTCTACCGGTAAACTGATCAGTGTCGGTAATCATGGCCTTGAGCTCATCTAAGGTGAAAGGGATGTTGTCGTCATTTCCCAATCTGTCCAGAAGATCATTATCTTTTGCCTGCTCTTTAACAACAAGTCCTGCATCGACAGAATGAACCTTAATAACTTCGTGCATATCCTGTCGGCTTTTGCCTTTCTCAACACAGGCCATTAATATCTTTTCAGTAGACATAAAAGGTAATTCTTGAAATAGATGACGTTTGATTTGTTCCGGATAAACAACCATTCCGTCTGTAATGTTAATAAAAAGTTTTAGCACCGCATCGGTTAATAAATAGGCTTGAGGGATATCCATTCTGCGAATAGCTGAGTCGTCAAGTGTACGCTCAAACCACTGATTTGAATAGGTGGCGGCAAAGTTAGCAGGCAGGCCCATCAACTTACGCGACAGGCCAGTCATGCGCTCACTGCGCATTGGATTACGTTTATAGGCCATAGCCGAACTTCCGACCTGGTTTTTAGCAAAAGGCTCTTCCTGTACCTTCAGGTTCGATAATAGGCGCAAATCGACTGCAAACTTGTGAGCTGTAGCTCCGATACCCGCTAAAGTCTCAGAGGTCTTCATGTCGAGCTTGCGAGTATATGTCTGTCCTGTTACGTGAAAAATATCGTTAAATCCAAGCTTTAAAGAAACAAGCTTATCCAATTCATTAACTTTATTGTGGTCATTTTTAAAGAGCTCCATGAAGGAGGCCTGGGTGCCGACAGTTCCCTTAGCGCCTCGCGCCTTAATCTGGGTCTCAAGATGCTCGACATAGTCAAGATCCATCAGAAGATCTTGTAGGTACAAGGTGTTGCGCTTGCCAACAGTTGTCGGTTGGGCAGGCTGATAATGCGTGTAGCCGAGAGTGGCCAGGCCCTTATGTTGTTTGCAGAATTCAGCTAAGTTGTTGATTACATTGACTAGTGCCTTTTTAATAAGGGCTAACGCCTTTTTTTGTGTCACCAGATCTGTGTTGCAGCCAACAAACTGAGAGGTGGCGCCAAGGTGAATAATGGGCTCGGCCAATGGGCATTTCTGGCCAAAGGTATAAACGTGCGCCATAACATCGTGGCGTGTCTCTTTTTCCTTAGCTGTAGCCATCTCAAAGTCGATATCCGCAGCATGCTGCTTCATCTGGGCAATCATTTCCGGCTTTACCAGGTCAAGGCCAAGCTCATACTGGGCTTCGGCGAGGGCTATCCAGCACTGGCGCCACGTTTCAAACTTATTCTGTTCGGAAAAAAGATACTGCATCTCTTTGCTTGTGTATCTGCCAACAAGCGGCTCCTGATAGATATCTCGATTCATTGTCGGATTTCCTTTTAACTATGCGAAATACAGAGTGATAAGCAATGTCGCATAATGTGTATTATGTTTAGTTTAATATAAAACAAATGATACCATGGCGTTACAACTATTTTAATCTGTGCACCCCCCTTGAAACTGCTAAGCCATTAAATTCTTATGCGTGCGACTCCAAGATAAGATCGTGTATGAAAAGCTGATTGGTCTCTTGATGATTAAAGAAGTTTTTTCGGAGGCTAAAAGCAATATGCGCTTTTACAGCAGAATTTTCTATGGTGGTGTGCTTTCGAATAGCATCAGCAAAGCCAAATCCAATTGCATTAATCAGACTTCCTCCGAGTTTAGCTTGAAACCGTAAATGCGACTTCTCTTTACCAATGAATTGAATATTTCTCAACTCACAAGCTGATTTTAAAGTATAAATAGGTTCAAAATTGTTAAACCCGTATGGTTGAAGAGCGTTATTTGCAGCTTCAACTTCACTTATCTCCCACTCGTTATCAGCAAAGCTATGATCAATTATCAAGGTAGACTCAGTCTCACCTGAGCTTAGATTCTTGGCAACCAGATCGTAAAGTCTGCTTCTTAACGCCTCAAGCCTTGACTCTTCGACACTAAATCCACAGGCAGCGCTATGTCCTCCAAACTCAACCAGAATATCGGAGCATTCGGCAAGTATGTCATGAAAATTCAAGCCCTCGATTGAACGTACGGAGCCTTTGAGTATACCCTCACCACAAAGCGCAATAGCAGGCAAGCCATACTCTTCTATCAATTTTGAGGCGACAATTCCGATAACACCCAGATGCCAGTCTTTCCGGTAGATTATAATGCAGGGTTTGCCGGTAAGTTTCTGTTTGTCTACTTCATCTTTTGCCTGCTCAATATGCGTAAATGTAAGCTGCCGCCTGTTGTCATTAATCAGTTCAATCTTATTTATTATCTCCTGGGTATTTTCAGGATTGTCGGCGGTCAGGAGCCTGCTCGACAATCCTGCATCACCCATACGACCAGGAGCATTAAGTCGCGGTCCAATCTTAAATGAAATGTCTTCAGAGTAAATTATTTTTCTCTGGGATAATCCACATTGTTCTAATAATTTCGCTAATCCATGGTTATTGGTCATAGTCAGCACGTCAAGGCCGGCAGTGACCAGAATTCTATTAACACCTCTGACTTCTACCATGTCACAAATAGTGCCTATAGCAACAATATCAAGGAGTTTTTTTAAGTTAGGGGCAGTGCTCATGCTTAAGTAGCCAACTTCTACTAAATAACTTCTTAAGGCCATGACCAGAAAAAAAGAGACCCCTACTCCAGCCAGGTCTTTAAAAGGAAAAGCACAGCCAGTCTGCCAAGGATCAATAATCACATTGGCATCAGGAAGATCATCCGGCGGTTGGTGATGATCGGTAACTATCACCTTCCAGCCTGCATTTCGTAATTTGGAAACTTCACTTTCATCAGAAATACCGCAGTCACAAGTAACTACTAGTCCCGGTCTCTCCCCTGCCATTAAGTTGTTGACAACTGAATACTTCAGCCCGTAACCGTCCATTATTCGATTCGGGTGGCAAATAAGGTATTTTTTATTTAAGAGCATCAAGAAATTTGCCAGTACAGATACCGCCGTCACACCATCAACATCATAATCACCATACAATACTATATGCTCGTTGTTCACTATAGACTCATGTATTATTTTCACGGCATCATGAACACCTTTAAGTAAAAATGGTGATGGGAGCTGACCCAGTTGGGGATGAAGGAACTTCCCTACGTCATATTCATCTATCTTTCGACCCGACAGTAAGCATGATGACAGTTTTGAAAGTCCGTATTTAGTAGATATTAGGCTGACATTTTCATCGTCAATATCTTTAACTAGCCATTTCTTATGTTTAAAACTTGATAAATTCATATGGATCTTATATCGCCAAAAATTTTGAAATTTTAGTGAAGAGTTCGTTTCGCTTGTCGGGGTAATACCAATTAACGTCGGTATCTTTTTTGAACCAGGTAAACTGTCGCTTCGCATAGCGCCGGGTATCTCGGGCGAGTAGCTCAACTGTCTTTTCCCAACTCCATTCACCGTTCAAAAAAGAAAGTATATGCCGATAGCCCAGCGACTGCATTGAGCTAAGTGTGGCAGCATAGCCCATGCCTAAAAGCATATTTACTTCAGCAACCAATCCGAGCTCAATCATAGTTGCAACTCTTTGGTTGATTCGTTCATACAGTTGATCTCGATTACGATCAATTCCTAATTTTAATAGTTTTTTGGGGCGTTTAATTCTTCCTTCTGCACTTTTATGCTCATCAATATACTCCGACCAGGTTTTGCCAGTCGAACGAAAAATTTCTAGGGCACGCACTATCCTGTAGCTATCGTTTTCATGAATACGCTCAGCACTTTGCAGATCAACTCTCTGCAACTCCTTATGCAGATCTCTTGAACCTCTCTCCAGAACTTCGTTTCTCAGGTTTTCCCGAATAGCTTCATCGATCTGGGGTTGAGAGAAAATTCCAAACTCCAAGGCCTGAAAATAGAGTCCGGTACCACCAACCAGCAAAGGTATTTTATCACGTTCACGTATGCATTCAATCGCATGACAGCAATCGCTAACAAATCGCGACGCATTATATGGTTCATCCGGATTAACGTAGTCGATTAAATGATGGGCCACCTGAGAGAGTTCATCTTTAGAGGGTTTTGCAGAACCAATATCCATATATTTATAGATCTGCATGGAATCCACTCCGACAATTTCACAGTTAAACTGCTGGGCTATGGCGATGGCTAACTCTGTTTTTCCTGATGCCGTCGGACCTGCCAAAAATATAACTGGTTCACTAAAACAGTGTTTGTTTGAAGTATGAGGTGCAAGATTACTCATGGCAGAAATAAGTTATATAAGGTATGTTGTACTGTTTTTTTACTTAGTTACTGTGATGCGGGTATCCACAGCGAAGGGCCCGATCAATCGAACACTATAAAAGATTTAAACAGCATATATTCACTACCATAAGGAGTCACATCATGCCAGAGAGAGTTTATAACTTTAGCCCAGGACCTGCAACCTTACCGCAGGAAGTTTTGCTGCAAGCTTCAAAAGATATTATTAATTTCAATAACACCGGGATGGGGCTTATAGAGCTTAGCCACCGCAGCAAAGATTTTATTGCTGTAACCGACAATACCGAAAAACTTCTCAGAGAACTGCTCGATATCCCTGACAACTATAAAGTTCTTTTTCTTCAAGGTGGTGCCTCCACGCAATTTGCCATGGTACCAATGAACTTACTCAGTTCAACCACTAAGAAAGCCACCTATTTAAACACTGGCACATGGTCAAAAAAGGCAATCAAGGAGGCCAAATTATTTGGTGATATTGATGTCGCCTTTTCAAGCGAGGATACAGGCTTTGATCGATTACCGGCAAACCTGGATTTCGCCTCAGCAAACTCCAGTGAATATCTTTATTTTGTTTCAAATAACACAATTTACGGTACGCAGTTCAGTGAGATGCCTAAAACAGAAACTACCATGATTTGTGATATGTCCTCGGATATTTTGTCTCGAAAAATTGACGTTTCATCGTTTGGCTTAATCTTTGCCGGTGCTCAAAAGAATATGGGGCCTGCGGGGTGTACTGTTGTAATTATCAGGGAAGATCTTCTTGATAAAGCGCCAGGCAATATTCCTACTATGTTCAAATACAAAACCCATTCAGATAAGGCGTCCATGTTTAACACACCGCCTTGTTTTGCGATTTATGCCATTGGTCTTGTTTTGAAATGGCTCAAAGATATTGGTGGTGTCCCTGCGATTGAGGCCCAGAATCGTAAGAAAGCAAAGCTTATATATGATTGCATTGATTCTTCTTCCTTTTATAAAGGACATGCCCAGTCAAACAATCGTTCCATGATGAACATCACCTTTAATCTCCCGACTCCGGAGCTCGAAGCACAATTTATAAGTGAAGCTTTGGCTGTCGATTTAAATGGTTTAAAAGGGCATCGTTCCATTGGCGGTATTCGGGCCTCAATTTATAATGCCTTTCCTGTTGAGGGTGTTGAAAAACTCGTCTCTTTCATGGAAGAGTTCGAAAATAAAAATAAATAAGAAAGCTGCACATATAACAGGGAAGAGTGACGTGATTGTATACAGCCATTTCACTTTTTCCCCTCCCCTTCTCTTTCACATCTCATAGCTCACTTGCTTTAAATAATGGATTATCAAGGTAACGTTATCAGGCCGCCCAGTGAGTCTCGAAGTATCATATTACAAGTCACTGTTGGTTGTTCTCACAATAAATGTACTTTTTGCGGGGCCTATAAAGATCAGAAGTTTACTATAAAGCCAGATCATGTCGTTATGGATGACTTAGCTTTTGCAGCCCAACATTATGCGCATGTAAACCGTCTTTTTCTTGCCGATGGCGATGTGCTAATATTGTCGCATAAACGGCTTGTTGGCCTTATTACCTCAATAAAAAATAAGCTTCCGTCAGTGAAAAGAATACGACTTTATGGTAATGCAAAAAGTATTCGATCAAAAACCGTGGAGGAGCTAGCGGAGTTAAAGGCACTTGGCCTTGATCGTATTTATATGGGACTGGAGAGTGGTTGCGATACTATTCTTACCGGTATAAAAAAATGTTCAAGTAGCCAGCAGATGATTGAGGCAGCTTGCAAAGTAAGAGATGCCGGGATTTTCCTTTCAGTCACCACCCTTTTAGGAATTGGCGGCACAAAACTGTCTGCTAAGAATGCCATAGAGACAGCCCAGGTACTAAACTCGATGAAACCAAATCAAATTGCTGCTTTAACCCTTATGCCTATGCCCAACACAGAACTCTATGCACAAATAAAACAAGGGCTTTTCACACTTCCCAATCAACACTCCCTTCTGGCCGAACTTCGATTGATGGTTGAGAATATCACCATTGATAAAGTCCAATTTCAGGCAAATCACGCCTCCAACTATCTGCCCATAGATTGCCGCCTCCAAAAAGATAAGGGGCACGTTCTGGAATTATTAGATCTGGCAATTGCGGGTAAGACTCCGTTAATGCCGGATTACATGAGGGCTCTATAGGTATGTCACTCAATCACTCTGAATTGATTGATTTAAAAGATTTATCATTAAATAAACTGATAGAGGTTGTCTCTTCTCTGGACGAATCCCCTTTTAGAGCAAAACAGATTTTCTCCTGGCTGTATCGACCGGGTATACGAAAATTCGAGCAAATGACTGATATCTCAAAACAGTTCAGGGCGAAACTCGATAACACGGCCTATTTCAGTCAGCTGGCCCTGCATAAAAAAGAAATATCAACAGATGGCACCATTAAATACGCATTTATGCTGTCTGATGACCATATCGTTGAAAGTGTCCTTATTCCAGAGGGAGATCGCAATACCTTATGCGTATCGTCTCAGGTTGGCTGTGCAATGGGTTGTAAATTTTGCCTCACTGGGACTATGGGGCTAAAAAGAAATTTGACACCGGCTGAAATTGTCAATCAAGTTTATTATGTCGCAGAAGAGCTGTTAGCTGCTAACTCGGGTAAGGTTACGAATATAGTGTTTATGGGAATGGGAGAGCCACTTGCCAATTTCAATCATCTGATGACAGCGCTTTCCATTTTATCTGATAATCTGGGTTTAAATTTTTCAGACCGTAAAATGACTGTTTCAACCTGTGGCATAGTTCCGAAAATAATAGAACTTGGCCAGAAATGCAGCGTCAATATGGCTATTTCTCTTCATGCTGCAGACGATCGTACCAGAAATTCAATTATGCCGGTCAACCTGACCTATTCACTCGATTCGCTTATCACTGCCTGTCGAGAGTTTCCACTCTCTAAAAGAAAACCCATCATGTTCGAATATATTCTTTTAAAGGATGTCAATGACTCGGCTCAACACGCTAAAGAACTAATCAAACTACTGCATGGCATTCCGTGTAAAATAAATTTGTTGCCTTACAACTCCTGCCCTGCCCTGCCTTTCCAGAAACCACTCCCTAAAACCATTGAAACTTTTCACCAGATTCTTCGTAAGGCTGGTCATACTGTAATAATTCGAGATAGTAGAGGTGCCGACATCTCAGCTGCCTGTGGTCAGTTAGCCCAAAAATAAGGCCCATCCGGAACTCTCTCTTTGAATTAGCCTGGCTCGTGTTTCAATCGTCAATTAACGAAGAGTATAAAAAGTTACCTGAAAAGTTTTATTGGAATAACTATCATTTATCGCACTTACGATATTTAAGCTGCATCCCTTTCAAGAAATTACGTAGGATCTGATCCTTGCAATCACGATAATGCTTGTGTTCCGGCCTGCGGAAAAAAGCACTTAGCTCATGCTTGCTCATCGACAAATCAGCTAGTCCCAGAATTTTCATGACATCGTCGGCTTGGAGGTTTAAGGCAATTTTTAGTTTTCTGAAGATGATATTGTTTGTTAAACGACTCTCTGGCTCAGCGTGCGGGCCATCTTTTTTTCCACGAAAGTGATTAATCAACCCATTAAGGAAGGCTACAAAATCAGGGTCGTCGCAGTTCTGATATGATGGGTCATCCTCTTTTTTCAACCAGTCACTGATTTGGGCTCGAGTA